>CAZOMZ010000140.1:0-5346 GCA_964581065.1 uncultured Loktanella sp.
TCAGACGTTCCATTTCCTGCACGGCAGGGGCAGGGGCGTCGGTGCGCAGCAGGGCATAGTGGCCCTTGCGGTTCTTGTTGATCTTGTAGGCCATCGTTTTGACGCCCCAGTACTCGTTCGCAACGACCTTGCCGCCGTTGTCCGCGAGGACGGTGCTGAAATGTTCGATGAGGCCTTCTGCTTGCGTGTTGGACAAGTCCTGACGCGCAATCATGACATGCTCATAAAGCGGCATGTGAACTCCAGTTCATTTCTCAGCGCATTTCAAAGGATGGGCGGTTTTCCTGCTGCGTCCCATCCACGAGAGTCTGCGCAGTTCATAACGTTGTGCAGCAGGATGCGGCCTTATACAGCCCGCGTCCGTTGGTGCAAGCCCACAAGCCACGGAAACAGTGTTTTTCTTGCCTGCAGGCGAGTTTCCCATCCCTGCCCAAGCCCCGCCGCTTTCTTGCCCTGATTGCCCGTCACATCTGGGATATCGGGAACGGGAGACAGCTATGGCAGATCTGGACAAGTTGACCCTTGGCGCGTTGCGGAGCAGCGGGGACGGCAAGCGTTTGTCGGTGCAGTCGCAGCCTTGGGGCTATGTGATCCGTTCTGGTAACAAGCCTCCGATGGATGTGCTGATCGGACAGGTCATCGCCTATTTCATCGGTGTCTGCTTTTTTACCGCAGGTCTTGGTCTCCTGCTGCTGCCCAATCTTTTCGCCAGCTCGGACCTGGGTGCCATGCGCTTGGGGGCAGCGGCGCTCTTGGGGGCGGGCGCAGCCTATCTGTTGTGGTTTGCCAGCCGCGGCAGTCAGGTCGAGGTGCATGTCGATACAGCCGCGCGCGAGATCCTTGAGGTCATCCAGAACCGTGTCGGCAAGCCCAGTATCATCAGCCGCTACCCTTTCGGCGACATCGGCGGTGTCTATCTTGATACTGCCGCCGGTCTGGCGCCGGCACAGCTTGTCTTGGGATATCGCGGTCAGATGATCCTTGTTGCCGAAGGGAGCAGCGACGAGTTGACGATTCTGCGCACGCAACTGTCACGCGACCTCATGGGACCGCTCGAAATGGCCGAACCACGCCGCCCGATCCCCCGCAAGACCAGGCCCACAGGACCGCAAACCCGCGCCGCCTGACCAAAAGCAGATGCAGGTCCAAGGTGTTAGGAGCCGGTTTGGCCCTAAATACGTATATCCTTTGGGATAGTTCGGGCTTTCTTTAGTGCAATTCATGGCTTTTTTGGCATGTATTCATCTGCTGTTGCAGTTCGTTCATGTTCGGTTGAACTGCGTCTGTTACTGCTTCGCTTGTGAATGAGTAAGGCCGCGCGTTTGGCGGCATGTATTAGGTGGTAAGAATTGTTTAAGAGTAACGTAAATGCGCCGACGTTCGGCGACGCACAGCTTGCGGATACCGAATTGATGGTCGAAGAACGTCGTTGGGGGTACATCCTGAATGCCCCCGGAATGACTTATGCCCAGCTCAATATGTCTCAGCGCTTGTCAGTGCTTGTGGCGGCCTATCTGCTGGCCTTCAGTGTATCATGTTTGATTCCAATACTTATGGCAGCGCCGGAGAGCCTTGATCCTCTGTGTCAGGCGGCTGCGGCCTTCTCTGCGATGTTGGCGATACCGTTTGCCTGGTATGCGACGCGGGGCACCAAAGCCTATATCTACGTGAATACCTACCGCAACGAGTTGCGCGAAGTTGTGCCCAACCTGATCGGCAAACCCACGGTTCTGCGCCGCATGCCCTTTTCGGACATCGGTGGCGTCCGCATTGATCATCAGGGTGCCGGCGAGTTTGCGGTCCTGCTGTTGTGGCAAGGTGGCGACTGGCGCCGGATTGCAGCATTGGACGGCCGCCGCCGTGAATTGACAACCCTGCGCGAAAAACTGGCAAAGGATGTCTTCAACAGACAGTTGTCCGAAGACATTCGGAACCCGGCCAATATCACGGACCTACCTGCAGTTTATCGAACAGCTTCTGTTCAGGGGCGCAGAATTGCATAAGTTCTGAGGGGGTTATCTATCAGGATGCACAAGCACTCACCTGATGGAGACCCCAATATGAAAACCCTACTTGCGACCGCCGCGCTGGCTGCGGCCACTTTCTCTGCACCGGCATTTGCAACCAGCCAGGACTATGTTCTGGACAGCAGCCACAGCCAGATCGTGTTCTCTTACGACCACCTTGGCTATTCGACCACCTACGGCATGTTCTCCGGCTTTGACGGCACGATCAGCTTCAACCAGGCCGATCCTGCGGCCTCAGCTGTGTCTGTTTCTTTCCCCGTCCGCAGCATGCTGACCGGCTGGGAAGCCCGTTTTGACCACTTCATGAGCGGCGATTTCTTTGATGCGACTGCCGACGAAATGGTGACATTCACGTCGACCAGCATCGAAGTGACCGGCGAGACAACCGCGCTGATCACCGGCGATCTGACGCTGAACGGGATCACCAAGCCGGTTGTTCTGGATGCGCGCCTGAATCAAATCGGTGATCACCCGATGGAAGGCAAGCCTTGGGCGGGCTTTGATGCGACCGCCACGATCCTGCGCTCTGACTTCAACGTCGGTGCCTTTGCACCATTCGTGAGCGATGAGGTCGAGGTGATGATCTCGATCGAGGCGATGGCGGCCAACTAAGGCGTTCAGTCTTCTCAGACACAAAGGGCCGCATCAGCGATGATGCGGCCCTTTCTTGTTGCAGTGATGGGGCGGGCTATTCGCCGCGCGTCGCGGTCAGGCTCACGTTCACATCGACGGCGAACGCAAGGTTGCTTTCGTCGTTCAGGCTGGCCCCGATGCCAAAGTCCCGCCGGTCCAGCGTGACACTGCCCGCCATCGTCGCGATGTCGTCTTCGATGGTCAGATCAAAGGGAAGTGTCACGGGCACAGAGGTGTCCCGAATGGTCAGCGTCCCCACCGCCTGAAAGCTGTCTGCGGTGCGCTGGATGTCGGCGCTGAACGTCGCTGTCGGAAAGGTGCTGGCGTTGAAGAAATCGGCACCCAGTGCCTGATTGGTCACGGACCCCAGCGTCAATGACCCGATGGCAATGGTTGTTGTGACGTCTCCCGGTGCATCGGTTGCGTTTTCGTCAAAGCGGATTGCGGCGGTCCAGTCGGCGAAGCGGCCTGTCACCGGCGCGTTGAACTGGGTGATGGTCAGTGCGATCTCGCCCTCCTGCACGATCCAGTCGGACGACACGGCCGCAAGGGCAACCCGTTCTGCGGCCGGTTTTGCCGTATAGAGACCCGCGCCCGCGCCAGCAGCCGTTGCTGCAAGATAGACTGCAAAAGCCGCAAGCGGCGCGGTCCATGAGCCTCGGTGTGCGGGGGCGGCGTCGCTGGCACCGAACCACATCCGCCGCAGGGTGGCGTCCTTGTCGATGAAATGGTGTTTCATGGCGCCCGCAAAGTGCAGCAGAATGGCCCCGACCATGATCTTGCTCCACAGCCAGTGCAGGCCTGCAAACAGCTTGGCGACGCCTTCATCCTTGGGCACCAGAGGCAGGTCCTGCCCGATGGGCAACCAGAGCGGCGCGAAGCCGGTTGTTGCGGCGTGATGGATCCAGCCGGTCAAGGGCACGGCGACAAGCGAGACGTAAAGCAGCCAGTGCACCAGATCGGCAAGGAAGGTCTCGACTTTACGTTCCGGATGAAGGCCTGCTGGCTTTGGATGACTGAGCGCCCAGAGGATACGGGCGAGTGCGACAAAGAAGATCACAACGCCCAGCGTCTTGTGCACCGAGAATAGCTGCGCCTTTGCGGCAAGCTGTTCGTTTGTGTCATAGGGCAATCTGTTGGCGATCACACCCAAGGGGATCACGGTCAGGATCAGAAGCGCCGTCAGCCAGTGAAAGGTTTTGGTGACGGTGTTGTAGGTGGTCGATGCGGTCATTGCGGTCTCCGGTCTGCGTAAAGCTGATGTAGCGTGCGACCGTGCCGACGCACAGGGCGGGGTTTGTGCATCTCCGCGATGACCCTGTGCGCCAACTGTGGGGCGCGGGATTGCTTGTGTGCAAGGACGCCGCAGGGTAAGCCTTTGGGAAAAATCGCCGAATGAAGAGAGGGGCAATTGATGCGCGCATTCGTATTTCCGGGGCAGGGTGCCCAGACCATCGGTATGGGCAAGGCCCTTGCTGACGCCTATCCCGCTGCCAAAGCCGTCTTTGACGAGGTGGACGCCGCCTTGGGCGAAAAACTGTCGTCGCTGATCTGGGAAGGTGAGGTCGAGGAGTTGACCCTGACGGCCAATGCCCAGCCTGCGTTGATGGCGACCTCGATGGCCGCCATGCGCGCGCTTGAGGCCGAGGGCGTGGGGATCGAGATGGCATCTTACGTCGCCGGTCACTCGCTCGGGGAGTATTCAGCCCTTGCGGCCTCTGGCGCGCTCAGTATCGCTGACACTGCCCGTTTGCTGCGCACCCGCGGCCGCGCCATGCAAGAGGCTGTGCCGGTCGGGGAAGGCGCGATGGCCGCCATTCTGGGCCTTGATTTTGCGGCTGTACAGGACGTGGCCGCCGAGGCTGCGTCCGAAGGTATTTGTCAGGCCGCCAATGACAATGACCCGGCACAGGTTGTTGTTTCGGGCAGCAAGGCAGCCGTCGAACGTGCGGTCGAGATTGCCAAAGAGAAGGGCGCAAAACGCGCGCTCCTGCTGCCGGTGTCCGCCCCCTTCCATTGTGCTCTGATGGCCCCCGCAGCCGCCGTGATGGCCGAGGCTTTGTCGGAAGTGACGATCAACGCGCCCAAGGTGCCGGTTGTCGCCAATGTGGTGGCTGAAGCCGTGACTGACCCCGCGCAGATCCGCGCATTGCTGGTTGATCAGGTGACAGGTTCGGTCCGGTGGCGTGAAAGCGTGATGTGGATGTCCGCGCAAGGCGTGAACGCAGTTTTCGAGATCGGCGCAGGCAAGGCACTGTCGGGCATGATCAAGCGGATCGACCGCGACGTGGCAACGCAGGCTGTTGGCACGCCTTACGACGTGGCGGCGGCTGCCGCTGCGCTGAAATAAGATAAAGAAGGGTTCTGAAATGTTTGATCTGAATGGAAAAAATGCACTGATCACGGGCGCGTCCGGTGGTATTGGCGGTGCGATTGCCAAGGCCCTTTATGATGCGGGCGCCACTGTCGCCCTGTCGGGCACGCGGGTTGCCCCGCTTGAGGAACTGGCGGCGTCGCTTGGCGAACGCGCCCATGTCCTACCTTGCAACCTGTCGGATGCAGAGGCCGTCAATGCCCTGCCGAAACAGGCGGCGGATGTGATGGGGTCGGTGGATATCCTGGTCAACAACGCCGGAATCACCCGTGACAATATCTTCATGCGTATGTCGGACGACGAATGGGCGAG
>CAZOMZ010000141.1:0-5307 GCA_964581065.1 uncultured Loktanella sp.
AGACCTGTGCGACCTCCGGCGTCTCGGGTATCTCATTGACCAAGCTGGATGTGCTGGACGGTTTCGAGACATTGAAGATTTGCGTGGGCTATGAACTCGACGGCAAGCACCTCGACTATCTGCCGACCGCCGCCGACCAGCAGGCGCGCTGCACACCTGTCTACGAAGAAATCGAAGGCTGGTCGGAATCGACCGAAGGTGCCCGCTCTTGGGCCGATCTGCCTGCGCAGGCCATCAAATACGTCCGCCGGATCGAAGAGTTGATCGACTGCCCCGTCGCCCTAGTTTCCACCTCACCGGAACGCGAGGACACCATTCTGGTGACCGACCCATTCTCTGACTGAGGACTGATGACCTACAAGGCACGCAAACGGCTGGCGATTTTCATTCTTGTAGTGGGGCTGCCCATCTACATGATCTTTGCTGCAACCATCATGAGCGGGATGATGAACAACCAGATCCGTCTGCCAATGGTGGTCGAGTTCTTCGCCTATATCGTACTGGGGATCGGTTGGGCGTTTCCGCTCAAATGGGTTTTCAAGGGGATCGGACAGCCTGATCCTGATCAACAGCCGAAATGAAAAAAGGGCGGGCCAGATGGCCCGCCTTTTCGCATTGATGATGCATTTGACTAGCCCTGCGCCACACGGGGATCGCGTGGGCGGAACGGTGTATTCTCATCGACCTTAAAGCGGCCGTTGTTGAGCTTGGCAAAGCGCGACTGCCGCAACAGGCGGCCAAAGCAGCGCAGACCGTCTTCACGGGTGATCTCTTCACGCGATGCCGACTGCACAAGCCGCATCAACTGCGGACGGGTGAAATCAGGCTCACCTTCGACGAAAGCCATGTAGGCAGCCGCGGCTTCCAGTTTGTCGGCCAGATCGGTGACGCCCTGTTTTTCAAGGAATGCGGCAAAGCCACCGGACTTGCGGCTGTCATCGCGGGCATCCTTCGTTGCAGCAATCTCGCGCAGACGCTCTGCGGCCACATCCAGCGGTTTAGAGGTGATACGTGGCTCTGAAATCACCGGCGCCTCGTCTTCATCCTCGGAGGGTTTGACCAGTTTGAGCGGCGGCAACCCGTCGGACCCGCTCCGGCCTTCTGTTGCAAGCGCACCCAGATCGTCACGGAACGTTTCACCCGCATCGCGCGACCGCGTGTTATCACCCAGTTGCTTGGCGGCTTCAGTTGCGGCAACAGCGGCCTTCAGCTGTGCAAGTGCATCACGATGGCGACGGCCTTCGGGCGCATCGAGCTGTTGGTTGGTCTGCATGAAGATGCGGCTCATCGCGTCTTCCACACGGCGGGGGAGGCCGTGGCGTGTCATCTCGTTGCGGGGGCGCGCTGCGATTTCCTTTTCGATCTCGGCCAGTTCAGCCGACAGGTCGAAATCGTCACTATCATCGTCCTCGCTCACGTCCTCGCTGACGGGTCGCTGCGGTGTGGTCAGCAGCAAGGGCCGTGCGGCGGAAGGCGTGGACACCGGACGCGCCTCGTCTTCGGCATCGTCTTCGGCATCGTCAGCCGCAGCAACCTCGGGTTCGACTGCGGCATCTGCAACTTCGGCGTCATCATCCAAATGACCATCGTCTTCGGACACCTCGGCCGCTTCCGCGACCCCGGTTTCGGCCACAAGCGGAGCCTCATCGGCGTCGTCTTCGTCCGCCCACTGATCTGCTGCAACGTCCTCGGCCACGTCCTCGGCCACTTCGGCACGGAATTCCTCGGCCAGATCATCGTCCTCTTCAACGTCAATCACCGCCGCTTCAGGCGTCTCGACAGGCCAATCGGTGTCGCGCGCTTCGGTCGTTGCCATCTCGTCCGCGGCATCTGCTGCTGCTTCATCATCCTGTGGCGCGCGCTCCAGCGGAGAAATCGCGCGATCATCGTTCTCCATCAGTTCCGAATTGCGCTTGGCAAGCTCTGCCAGCCGCTGCGCCAATGGATTGCCGGCGCGCAGTGGGGTCGGTGCTGTCTGCTGTTCTTCGCGCACAGGCGGCGGCACGATCCCGCGGCTGACGACATTGCGGATACGGTCGAGTTTGCTGGCAAAGCTGTCATCGTCCTCGTCTTCAAGCGCATCGCTCTGGTCTGCTGCGGCCGTCTCGGGGGTGTCTGTGGTATAGACTTCTTCCGCGTCGATCTCGTCTTCCGCGACGAGAGCCTCATCGGTCGCGGCGACCTCAACTGTTTCGGGAGCCTCTTCGACCTCAGCAACGTCTGCTGCTTCTGCATTATCCTCCCAAACGGTCTCGGACTCGTCGGCGTGGTCGCCTTCTTCGGCGGCCTCGATCAGATCAGCTTCATCGGTGGCTTCCCACGATGCCGTTTCGTCGTCCGCGATCTCGTCTGCATCATCAGCAGCCTCTTTAGGGGCGGCAAAGATATCGTCCGCATCGCCATCGTCCGCCTGCGCGTCCGCCATGGCGACGTCGGCCTCATCGTCCTGTGCAACCTCGTCTGCGGTCTCGTCCGCGGCATGGTCCATGTCGTCGGCCCAGGACATGTCATCGTCAGATGGCGTTTCTTCTTCGGCCACGGGGACAGTCGGTTCGTCGGTGACGTCCTCGGTCACGCGCGTCAGGCTGACACCAGCCCCCATCGGCGCTGCCGTCACTGTCCCGCCAGACTGCGCTTCGGCCATCCGCGCGAGGGTTTCAAGGTCGGGGATGCCACGTGCCACCTCAAGGAAATTGTCATGGCCTGCGAGATCCTGAAAATAGGACACCACAGACTTCATCGTCTCGACCGCGTCGTCAAACCCTTCTAGCCGGCAGGAGAACTTGCCGTATGTGACATCGAGGATTTTATTTTGCTCGCCCATGAGTTAACGCTTTCCTTGCTGTGAGCGGCCACGCGTCGGCCCCGTTTGCTGTGGATTCAGACGAACCTAACAACAGGTTACATTCAGGATCATTTTGTGACCCTTTTGGGGAATGTTTGTGAATCGAGGTCCAATAGGTGCAGCTCCAACCAATTGTTTCTGATAATAGCCCAATATGCCTGATAGGCGGAGCAAGAATTTCCGAGTCCGCCTTTTTGGAGGCGCTTGAGCACGCCAAAACCCTTGTGGCAGTAGATTCGGGCGCCGATTTCCTGCTGGCCAGAAACCGCGTTCCGGCAGCCGTCATCGGTGATCTGGACAGTCTTTCGGACGCTGCGAGGCAAGAATTTGCGGACCGGCTCTGCCACATTTCAGAACAATCCACGACCGACTTTGAAAAAGCGCTGACGCGGGTCAAGGCACCGTGCCTGATCGCGCTGGGCTTTACGGGCGGGCGGCTGGATCATGTGCTGTCAGTTCTGAACGTGATGGCCCGATTTCCGCAAAGCGCCGTGGTGCTGCTCGACGATGATGATACAAGCTTTGTTGCACCGTCAGGAACGCACTGGTTCGCACTCGACAAGGGGACGCGGATTTCGGTTATGCCGGTGGGTGCCGCCGCCACTGTATCTCTGGGCGGCGTCGTCTGGCCGTTCGACAATCAGGCGATGGCGCCGGACGGATTTACCAGCCCGTCCAATGCCGCCCTCGGCGGAGCGGTGATGCTGACGACTTCCTCGCCGGTTCTGGTCACGCTGCCCCGGGAACAACTGGCGGTTGCTTTGCAAGCCGTTGTTCGCGGAGGATGATGTAAAGTCCCGCGGCGATTGTGATGCAGATGCCCACTGCGGCCAGACCGTTTGGCAGGTCGCGAAAGATCATCCAGCCGATCAGCGTGCCGAACGGGATTTCCAGATATTGCATCGGCGCGAGCGTCGAGGCAGGGGCGAACCGCAGGCTCCATGTCATGAAGAGGTGGGCAAACGTGCCCACCAGCCCCATCGCCCCGATCAGCAGCCAGGTGTCGCGGTCAAAGCTTAGACCTGCGTCGCCCCGCAGTGCCGGCACCAGCAGCAGCGCCAGACCCAGCACGACAGAGGCTTGCAAGCCGCTGATCGCCTGCAGCTTGATCGGGTCCATCGCGCGGGCGATCTTGCGTGTGACCATCATGAAAAGCGCAAAGACCACCGCCACTCCCAAAGGCCAGAGCGCGGGGTAGCCGACTGCGGCAAAATTGGGCTGGATCACCAGAAGCGTGCCGCCAAAGCCGACGATACAGGCAATCAACCGGTGCCAGCCGACCTCTTCACCCATCACGAAATGGCCCAGCAGCAACATGATGAAGGGCATCACAAAGGCAATTGCGATCGCATCGGCCAAGGGCAGATACTGCAGCGCCGTGAACATCATCGCGATCCCGCAGATATGCAGCGCCGTGCGCAGCAGTGTCCAGCCCAGCACGCCTTTCGGCAAACGCAGCCCGTGCCCGCCGATCACCACCAACGGCAAGAGCAACAGCGCCTGAATGCCGAACCGGAACCCCACCAGCACAGCCAGCGCCACCGTGCCGCCCAGGATTTTGGCAATGCTGTCCCCCACAGGGGCCAGCACGCAAAAGGCCAGCATCAGCATGACACCAAGAAAAGGGCGGTCGGTCTGCATAGACGCGAGCCTAGCCACGCCAGGGCCAACACTCAACGCAAGCCCGCATCATTTTGCCGGAAATACTCCCGCCGGAGGCATCAGGTGCCGCCACACGCGCAGCCATCAGCAGTTGGGCACATTCACCGCCAGACCACCCAATGCGGTTTCTTTGTATTTCTCGCTCATGTCGACACCGGTCTGGCGCATGGTCTCGATCGCCACATCCAGTGACACAAGGTGTTGCCCGTCCCCGCGCAGCGCCAGTGATGCCGCCGAGACCGCCTTGATCGCACCCAGTCCGTTGCGCTCGATGCAAGGCACCTGCACGAGACCCTTGACCGGATCGCAGGTCATCCCGAGGTGATGCTCAAGCGCGATTTCCGCTGCATTTTCAATCTGTTCCGGCGTTCCACCCAACACGGCGGCAAGGCCCGCTGCTGCCATCGCAGAGGCACTGCCCACCTCGGCCTGACAGCCACACTCTGCCCCCGAGATCGAGGCATTGAATTTGATCAGCCCGCCAATCGCGGCAGCCGTCAGCAGGAACTCGGGCACACGCGACGATGTCGCGCCGGGCACATGATCCAGCCAATAGCGGATGGTGGCGGGGATCACTCCGGCCGCGCCATTGGTGGGGGCTGTGACCACTTGTCCACCGGCGGCGTTTTCCTCGTTCACGGCCATCGCATAGGTCGACATATAGTCGTTGATTGTATGGGGCGCGGTCAGGTTCATACCGCGTTCGGCCAGCAGCGCATCATGGATACCCTTGGCGCGGCGACGCACTTTCAAGCCTCCGGGCAGGATACCATCCGTCTGCAAGCCCCGCTCGATGCAGC
>CAZOMZ010000142.1:0-5264 GCA_964581065.1 uncultured Loktanella sp.
CACCGCGACCTCGGATTTGTTGCCGGTGGTCAGCAGCATCTCGCCGAACTTGTTGGATTGCGCCATGAGCAAGAGGCCGCGGATACGGGACTGGATGTTCTCTTCGGTCAGATCGGCGGGACGGTCACCGAAGAGCGGCGCCAGCGCGTCGGTGACCGCCGCGCGCGGCGCGGCAATGCTGACAGTATCATAGTGGCAGCCCAACGCTTTGGCGGCAGCGGCGGCATCATCCAGCGAGGCTTGCGACGTATATTCTGACGGAAGCATCACACAGCGCACGTTTTCCGCACCCAGAGCATCCGTGGCGATCGCCGCCACGATGGCGCTATCAATCCCACCGGACAGACCCAGCAGCACCTTCTTGAACCCCGTCTTGCGCATGTAATCGCGCAATGCCTCGACCATTACACGGTAATCCTGCTCGATTGTCGCGGGCAGCACCGCCTTTTCTCCGTCGTGGGCGACCCATCCGTCATCGGTCAATTCGAAGGTCACATGCGCAATTGCCGCTTCGAACAACGGGAGTTGCATCGCCAGTTTGCCGCCGCGGTTGAGAACAAAGGAACCGCCGTCGAACATCTGGTCGTCCTGCCCACCGATCATATTAAGGTAGACAAGCGGCACATCGTTTTCGATCACCCGCGCGACCATGGTGTTCATGCGAATTGGGAATTTGTCGCGGAAATAGGGTGAGCCGTTGGGCACAACGAGGATCTCGGCCCCGCTTTCAACCATCGCTTCGCAAACGTCGGGGTACCACGCGTCCTCGCAAATCGGATTGCCGATGCGGGCGCCGTTGTTAAAGGCATAGGGCCCGCCAATGTCCGAACTCTTGAACAGGCGGACTTCGTCGAAAACATTGAAGTTGGGCAGGAAGTGCTTTTTCGTCGTGGCGACGATCTTGCCACCGCGCAGGATGAAATAGGCGTTGTAGAGCCGCTCGTCCTCGACCAAAGGACCGCCGATGGACAAAGCCGGACCATCCGCGCAATCGCGCGCGAGCGCTGCGAGATGTGACATGGCATCGGCAACAAAGGCGGGTTTCGCGATCAGGTCCTGGGTCTGGTAGCCGACCAGAAACATCTCGGGCAGCACCACCAGATCAGAACCGGCGGCCTTGCCGGCAGCCCAGGCCTCGCGCGCCTGTGCTGCGTTTCCTGCGATATCGCCAACTGTGGGGTTCAGTTGAGCGATCGTGAGGCGAAAGAATTTTGTCATAGTTTTGTCCCAATGCCTTGCCAAGCATGTAGCAGACTGACGCTCGGGGGAAAGCCGATAACCATGTCGTCATGTGATAGAGATTGTCACATGGGTCCGGCTTTCCTAAGCTGCGTCCGGGGAGAATTGATGGGAGAGACACATGACCGTGTTTGGCATTCGTAATGGCGTAGCAGTGGCTGCCCTGATCGCAGGTCTGGCAACAACCGCATACGCGCAAGATATCCAGACAAAACAGTATGATGACGGTGGTGTCTACGAAGGGACATTCCTCGACGGCAAGCAGCATGGCACGGGCACCTACCGTCTGCCGAACGGCTATGAATACACCGGTGAATGGTTCGAAGGCGAGATTCGCGGACAGGGTATGGCCGTCTTCCCCAACGGCTCGGTCTATGAAGGGGCCTTTGTGGCGGGCAAGCCCGAAGGCACCGGTCGAATCACATTTGCAGACGGCGGCACCTATGAAGGCGAATGGGTCGACGGCAATATTACCGGCACTGGCACAGCCACCTATGCCAATGGCGTCGTCTACGAAGGCGAGTTCCGCAATGCGATGCATCACGGCACCGGCACGATGACCAGCCCCGGCGGCTATGTTTACGCAGGCGCTTGGGAGAACGGCCAGAAGCAGGGCGAGGGAACGATCACCTATCCTGACGGCTCGGTCTACGAGGGCACACTTGTCGCAGGTGAACGCGATGGGACCGGCACGCTGACGATGGCCGACGGACTGATCTACGCGGGCGCGTGGGTCAACGGTGAGATTCAGGGTGAAGGCACCCTCACCCAACCAAACGGCGACGTCTATGTGGGCAACCTTGTCGAGGGCCGTCGCGAAGGAATGGGCACTTCGACCTATGCCAACGGCGATGTCTATGAAGGTGAGTTCGTCAACGATCTGCGTCACGGCACAGGCACCTTCACTGCCACGGACGGCTATACCTATGTGGGCCAGTGGGTCGACGGCCAGATTGAGGGTGAAGGTGTCGTCACTTACCCCGACGGGTCTGTCTATGCGGGCAGCTTTGCTGCGGATCTCGCAAACGGACAAGGCAAGATCACCTACACCAACGGGGCGACCTATGAAGGCGAATGGGTGAACGGCGTCATCAGCGGCGCAGGCGCGGCTACATTTGAAAACGGCCTGACCTATGTCGGCGAATTCCTTGACGGCAAGCACCATGGTCAGGGCACAATGAGCTATCCCGACGGCTACATCTACGAGGGCCAGTGGTCCGAAGGCCAGCGCAACGGTCTTGGACGTGCGTCCTATGCTGACGGCACCATCTACATCGGTGCGTTCCTCAACGGCCAACGGCACGGTCAGGGCGAGATTACACTGCCGGACGGGTTTACCTATGTCGGCGAATGGAGTGACGGCGAAATCAACGGCGAAGGTGTCGCCACCTACGCCAATGGCGATGTCTACGAGGGCAGCTTTGTGCGTGGTCGTCGTGAGGGCGAAGGCACGATGACCTACGCCAGCGGTCAAGAAGCTGTCGGCACATGGTCGAACGGCGCGCTGGTGTCTGAAACCAACGGCGACAACTGAGTTCATCCTTTCAGGCCATGAAATGAAAAAGCCCGCCATGTATCGGCGGGCTTTTTTCGTTTCCCTTAGACCGCTTCGCCGTCTGAGAGTCTGGACAGAAACACCTCTGCCTCTTCCAGCACTGTCCCGCGCTTTTCCGCATCCATCTTGTCCCAGACACGATACATGTTCCCCATGCGCGGATTACCGTCGAAGCGGTCGCGGTGTCGGTCGAGAAAGTGCCAGTAGAGCAAGTTGAAAGGGCATGCATCTTCGCCCGTCTTGTCCTGCACGCGGTAGGCACATTTCCCGCAATAGTCTGACATCTTGTGAATGTAGTTGCCCGACGAGATATACGGTTTGGACGCGATGATCCCGCCATCGGCAAACTGGCTCATCCCGATGGTATTAGGGGCCTCGACCCATTCGTAGGCGTCGGCATAGACGGCCAGATACCACGCGTGCACTTCGGCCGGATTGATCCCCGCCAGCAGCGCAAAGTTCCCCGTCACCATGAGGCGCTGGATGTGGTGGGCGTAGGCCTCGGTTTTGGTCTGGGCGACGGCCTGCGCCATACAACGCATCTTGGTCTCACCGCCCCAATAGACCGGAGGCAGCTTGCGCTGTGCGTTCAAACCGTTGCGCCGTGTGTAATCAGGGCCTTCGCGAAAGTAGATCCCTCGGACGTATTCGCGCCAGCCGATGATCTGGCGGATGAAGCCTTCGACCGCGTTCAGCGGGGCATCACCGGCACGATAGGCCTCTTCGACCTGCAAGCAGACCTCCAGCGGATCCAACAGGCCAGCGTTGATGTAAACTCCGACAAATGCGTGGTAGAGAAAGCGGTTCTCGTCCAGCATGGCATCCTGAAAATCGCCAAAGCGTGGCAGGCCACCTTTGATCCAATGGGCCAGATGTTGCTTGGCCTGCCCCGCATCCGTGGCAAACCAGAATTCATCCAATGTGCCGAAGTTATCGGCAAATTTTTCGGCCACAAGGTCCAGCACCTCCTGCACGGTCTCGTCAGGCACAAACCGCATCGGCCCACCGAACGAGACGTCATCTGGGGCGGGTTTGCGGTTGTCGTGGTCATAGTTCCACTTGCCTCCCTCAGGCTTGTCCCCATCCATCAGGAGGCCAGTCTTGCGGCGCATCTCGCGATAGAA
Organism: uncultured Loktanella sp.; assembly: GCA_964581065.1. Lineage (GTDB taxonomy): Bacteria > Pseudomonadota > Alphaproteobacteria > Rhodobacterales > Rhodobacteraceae > Yoonia. The sequence goes on from CAZOMZ010000142.1 coordinate 3,919, forward strand.
ATACTCCATCCGCAGCGATTTGCGGTCCTTGGCCCAGGCGTCGAATTCGTCGTGGGTCGCGATAAAGCGGCGGTCCGGCAGGCAATGGGTTTTGACCGGCAAATCGCCCAGCGCCTTGATCAGGCGCCACTCGCCGGGTTCGGTATAGACGACACCGGCGGCGTCATACTCCTCGGCGCGGCGCAAAAGTTCGCCGGTGATACTGCCCGCGTTATCAGGGTCGTCCAGCTTGGTGTAGGCGACGGTCCAGCCGTCGCTCTCTAGCTTTGCTGCGAATTTCCGCATGGCGGCAAAGGTAAAGGCGATCTTCTTGGGGTGGTGCGGGACATAAGCCGCCTCGTCCGCGACCTCGGCCATGACCACCACGTCGCTGGTCTTGTCGGTCTTTTGAAGTGCGGTCAGATCCAGTGACAGCTGGTCGCCAAGAACAAGAACAAGCCTCACCAGACGATCTCCTTACCCGCGTAGTCGTAGAAACCGCCTGTCTGGTCGGGTGTCAGGCCCTCGATCACTGCCAGAAGGTTCGCGGCTGCCTCGTCTGCTGGCACGGTCTTGTGCCGCCCCGCGTATTTGGCGGTAAACGGTGTTTCGACGGTGCCGGGATGTAGCGCCACGCAAATCGATTGCTTGTGGGATCGACCCAACTCGATTGCTGCCCCGTGCACGATCTGATTGAGCGCCGCCTTTGACGCGCGGTAGGAATACCAGCCACCGATCTGATTGTCTCCGATCGAGCCGACCCGCGCCGAGAGCGTCGCAATCACCCCGCGCCGGTCACGCGGCAGAAGATCGGCGGCATGACGCAGCACCAGTGCAGGCCCGATGGTGTTGACAGCGAAAACCTGTTGCATCTGCTCGGCTTGGATGGCCGAAAGGGTTTTCTCCGGCGCACCGCCTTTAGCGGCCAGAATGCCGACGGCGACAAAGACAAGGTCAAACGGTGCCGGAACCCGTCCGACACCGTCGGCAACACTGTCAGGATCAGTGACATCAAACCCGGTGTCACTCCGCGACAATCGGGACACTGCCCAACCGCGCGCTTCCAGTTCTTCGCAGACCGCAGCACCAATCCCGCCGCTCGCGCCGATGACCAGCGCACGTTTCTTGTTCAATTCACTCATGGGTCAGAAGCTAGGACACGGTCCATGAGGTTCCAGCGCGGCATCGCTTATCATTTTGCCAAAAATACTCATTTGCCCAACCAAAAGCCTTTTCAACGGCGCGAGGCTTTGTATAGTCGCGGCCATGATGAACCGCGCACATATCCCAAACGCAGCCCCCAACGGGCTCATTCTGCGCGACATCCTACTCCTTAGCAGCCTCTGAGCGTGCCTTTCGGCGCGACC
>CAZOMZ010000143.1:0-5239 GCA_964581065.1 uncultured Loktanella sp.
GTCACCAACTACGCCAACCCCGATATGGTCGGACATACGGGCGATCTGGGTGCGGCGATCGAGGCTTGCGAAGCTGTGGACCAGGGGCTTGGCCAAGTGCTCGCCGCGCTGGACAAGGCGGGTGGGGCAATGATTGTCACTGCCGATCACGGCAATTGCGAGACCATGATTGATCCCGAAACAGGCGGGCCGCATACGGCGCATACGACAAACCCGGTTCCCGTCGCCCTTGTCGGCGGGCCTGCAGATGTGTCGCTGCGTGACGGACGCCTTGCCGATCTTGCGCCGACAGTTCTTGACCTCATGGGTCTGGACCTGCCGCCTGAAATGACCGGACGGAGCCTGATCGTCCGATGATCCGCCTTGCGGCTTTCCTGATCCTGATGGGCAGCGCTGCGACCGCGCAGGATCTTGCCGAGGATGCGCTGGACGGGCTTGCCGCTGCGCAAGAACAGCTTCGCGATGCTGATAGCGCCGAAGACAGGCTTGCCGCGCTGACGCAGGCGGTCGCTGCCTTTGATACCAGTCAGGGCCTTTTGCGCGAGGCGGCCCGCAATGTCGCCGAGGCCGAAGCGACCCATGCGGCACGTCTGGCCGCGCAGGAAGACCGGATTGCGAAGTTGCTTGCTGTCCTGACAACGGTTGACCGGACGCCGGAACCTGTCCGCCGGAGCCACCCCGAAGGACCGGTCGCTACCTATCGCGCAGGGCTACTGGTTGCAGGGATGACCCCTGCGCTGCAAGCCGAAGCGGCGCGGATCGGCGAGCTTCTGGAGCATCAAAGAGAGCTGGCGGCACAGCAACAGGCTGTCACCACTGCGATCGAGGCAGGCCGCGACGGAGCCATTGCCGCCCGTGCGGCGCTTCAAGAGGCGATGGGCGATGGGGGTGCGCTGGAACAACGCTTTGTCGAAGATCCGGTTGCGGCCACCTTGCTGGCCACAGGTGCGGAATCACTGGGAACCTTTGTCGCGGCCCTTGGCGCAGCGCGACCAGATCCCGACACGACAGTTCAGCCCGAAGGCAATCTGCCTTTGCCCGCCGAAGGGCTCATCCTGCCGGATGACGGAAGCGGCCGCCCGGGCGTGCGCATCGCCACATCACCACGTGCGCTGGTCACAACGCCTGTGACAGCGACCGTTCTTTTTCAGGGCCCGCTGCTGGACTACGGCACGGTGGTCATCCTCGAGCCCGCGCCCGACCTGATGTTCGTGCTGGCCGGACTGGAAGAGGTCTTTGCGCAGGCCGGTCGTATTCTGCCCGCAGGGGCACCGATTGGCCTTATGCCGGATGCGCAGGGTTATGATGACGGGATTTTGACCGAGAATTCAGGCCTCGGGACGGGCGAAAGGGCGCAAAGCCTTTATCTTGAGGTCAGACAGGGGCAAACTCCCGCTCAAACAGATGCGTGGTTCGCGCTGGAATAGACAAGGAAGAGTGATGAAAAAGACGCTTATTGCTGCCGTTGCAGGTGCCGTGTTGGGCTTGGTCACGACAAGCCAGGTCGCCGGACCTCTGGTTGCGCAGGAAAACGCTTCCAACGCCAGCGTCTATGAGCAGCTGGACCTTTTTGGAGACATCTTCGAACGCATCCGCTCCAGCTATGTGGAAGAGGTGGATGACGCCCAACTGATCGAAGCCGCGATTGACGGCATGCTGCGCTCGCTTGATCCGCATTCGAGCTATCTCTCGCCCGAAGATGCCGCACGGATGCGTGTCAGCACCTCCGGCGAATTCGGTGGTCTGGGGATCGAGGTCACGCAGGAAGAAGGCTGGGTCAAGGTCGTTGCACCGATGGATGGCACCCCCGCTGATGCTGCTGGTATTCTGGCCGGCGATTTCATCACGGCTGTCGATGGTGAAAGCGTGCTTGGCCTGACACTTGACGAGGCTGTGCAACTGATGCGCGGGCCGGTTGGCGCGGAAATCATCATCACCGTCGTGCGCGAAGGCGAGCCTGAACCCTTCGACGTCTCGATCATCCGCGACACGATCAAACTGACTGCCGTCCGTAGCCGGACCGAAGGTAAGGCGGTTGTCTTGCGGGTGACCACCTTCAACGAACAGACCTTCCCCAACCTGCGCGACGGCATCACCGAACAGGTCGAAGCGGCAGGCGGTTGGGACAATGTGGACGGTTTCATCGTCGATCTGCGCAACAACCCGGGCGGTCTGCTGAGCCAGGCCGTCTATGTCTCGGATGCTTTCCTTGACGCAGGTGAGATCGTTTCGACCCGCGGTCGGATGGCAGCTGACGGAGACCGCTTCAATGCGACGCCCGGCGATTTGGCACAAGGCAAGCCTGTTGTGGTCCTGATCAACGGCGGTTCTGCCTCGGCGTCTGAAATCGTGGCAGGTGCCCTGCAGGATCACCGCCGCGCGATCGTTGTCGGCACCAATTCGTTCGGCAAAGGTTCGGTCCAGACGGTGATCCCGCTTGAGGGTGACGGCGCGATGCGACTGACAACCTCGCGCTACTACACGCCTTCGGGCCGGTCCATTCAGGCGCTGGGTATTTCGCCCGATATCATTGTTGAACAGCCACGCCCCGTTGAGGTGACCGAAGAAGAAGAGGAAGAGCGTCGACAGCGCACCGAGGCGGGCCTGCGCGGATCGCTGGAGAATGACAGCCTCTCTGAAGACGAGCTGCGCCTGATCGAGGAAGAACGGGCGAGAGCAGAAGCTACCGCTGAATTGCGTGAGCAGGATTATCAGCTGGCCTATGCCATCGATATCCTGAAAGGGCTGAATGCGCTGGGGCCGTTGGCAAACAGCGGTCAGTAATCCGTCGCTGCCAGACTATCGGCGGTCCGTTTCGGATTGAAAGGGCGCTCGTGGCCCCCTTAGGCTAAGCGTGAAAGTGCTTAGCGGAAGGGTTTGACATGCGCGCTGCTGTTGTTCGGGAATTTCACGAAGACCTGTCCATCGAGGATGTCCCTGATCCTGTCTGCCCGGACGACGGCGTGGTGCTTGACGTGGCCGCCTGTGGTGTCTGCCGATCAGACTTCCACGGTTGGACGGGGGAACATCCCAAGGTCACATCCGGTTCGATCCTCGGGCATGAGTATTGCGGGACTGTCGTTGCGGCGGGCCCGAACGCCCATCACAAGATCGGCGAGCGTCTGATCGCGCCTTTCATCCTTGCCTGCGGCAATTGTCCGGCCTGTCATACCGGTGTCTCGAACACTTGCGCGAACCAGATCGTGCCCGGTTTCGGCACGCCGGGCGCCTATGCCGAATATGTCGCCGTGCCCTTTGACCACAACCTTGTGCCCTTGCCTGACACCATGACGCCTGCGCTTGCGGCAGGTCTGGGGTGCCGTGTCACAACCGCCTGGCATGCGCTGACCGATCGCGCCGCCGTGCAGGCGGGCGAATGGGTGGCGGTCCATGGCACAGGCGGGATCGGCCTTGCGACGCTGCTTCTTGCCAAGATGCTGGGCGCGCAGGTTGTCGTCGTCGATATCGTGGATGAAAAGCTGGAACACGCCAGGGCACATGGGGCAGATGCAACCGTGAATGCCAACAAGGAGGACGCCGCTGCGGCCATTCGTGATATCACCGGAGGCGGCGCCCATGTCTCGATCGAAGCGCTTGGCATCGCCCCCACGACAAATGCCTCGATTGCCTGCCTGCGTGTCCTCGGGCGGCATGTGCAGATCGGCATGCCTGCGGGCGAGACCGGCATGATGCAGATCGACATGCGCGGCATTTATTCCAAGCAATTGTCATTCTTCGGCACACGCGGCATGCCCGCGTGGAAGTATCCGCGCCTGCTGGACTGCATCGCACGCGGTCAGGTCGATATCTCGCCCATGGTCGCCCGCGAGATCGGCCTGTCAGGGGCAAGTGCCGAGCTGCGGGCCATGAAGGGCCCGACAGCGCCCGGCACTGCCGTTATCACCGATTTCCGCAGCTAGGGCGCGTCAGACCTTCACCCGCTCGCTTGTCGGATCATAGAAAGGCTTGAGCTGCGCCTCTGCCCTGACACGCGTGCCCATGACGTCGATCTCATAGGTGCTGTCTAGCATCTCGGCCACGCTTTCCCCCTCACATGGCACATAGGCCATGCCAAGGGCGGCACCCAAGTGATGCCCATAGACGCCGGATGTCAGGTGCGAGACGACCTTGCCGTCCCGTATCACAGGCTCGTTGTGATAAAGCAGCGGTTCGGGGTCGGTGAGTTTGAACTGCACCAGTCGCCGTGCCAGCCCCGCCTCGCGTTTGCGCAGCACCGCGTCGCGCCCGATGAAATCCGGTTTGTCGGTCTTCACGGCAAAGCCCAGTCCCGCCTCAAGCACGTGGTCCTCGCAGGTGATGTCATGCCCGAAGTGGCGGAAGCCCTTCTCGGCCCGCGCGCAATCCATCATGTGCATCCCGCAGAGTTTCAGCCCGAGGTCCTGCCCCGCTTCCCATAGTGTCTCGAACACATGGCCCGCCATGTCGGTCGAGGCGTAAACCTCCCATCCAAGTTCGCCCACGTAGGTGACGCGATGCACGCGGGCGAGCCCCATGCCCAATTCGATCTCCTGCGCTGTGCCGAACGGGTTTGTCGCGTTCGAGAAATCGGCGGGTGAGACCTTTTCCATCAGCGCCCGCGCATTCGGTCCCATCACGGCCAGCACGCCTTCGCCTGCGGTCACATCCGTGATGACTACGTTGAAATCGCCACGGTTGCGTTCCATCCACGTCTGGTCGGCCAGTCGTGTGGCCGCAGGCGTGACAACCAGATAGGCGGTCTCGGACAGGCGGGTGACGGTCACATCCGCCTCGATCCCTGCGCGGCTATTGAGGAACTGGGTATAGACGATCTTGCCTACGGGCACGTCATAGTCGCCACCACCGATGTAATTGAGGAATGCGGTCGCGTCGCGCCCCTCGACCCTGATCTTGCCGAAAGACGACATGTCGTACATGCCCACATTTGTACGGACCGCGTTCAGTTCGCGGGCGACGTTGCCAAAGAAGTTCTGGCGCTTCCAAGAGTATTCATACGCTGGCTCTTGCCCTTCATCCGCGAACCAGTTCGCACGCTCCCAGCCTGCCAGTTCACCAAAGACCGCGCCGCGTTCCGCCAGATGATGATGGAAGGGCGTGCGGCGGACACCACGCGCCGTGGCCTTTTGCCGATAGGGGAAGTGGTCGGCATAGAGCAGGCCCAATGTCTCTTTCGACCGCTCGAAGAGGTAGGTCTTGTTGCCCTGAAACGGCTGCATGCGGCTGATATCCACGTCGCCCA
>CAZOMZ010000144.1:0-5235 GCA_964581065.1 uncultured Loktanella sp.
AGACAGTATTCGCATTCACGACATTCAGGCGTGTAGAGCGGGATGACATGGTCGCCCGGTTTCAGGCTGGTCACACCGGGACCGACCTCGACGACGACACCTGCGCCTTCGTGGCCCAGAATGGCGGGGAACATGCCTTCGGGATCAGCACCGGAAAGCGTGAATTCATCAGTATGGCAAATCCCTGTGGCCTTGATCTCGACCAGCACCTCGCCGGCCTTCGGGCCCTCAAGATTGACCTCCATTACCTCGAGCGGCTTGCCCGCTGCCATTGCCACCGCTGCACGTGTCCGCATGATCATTCCTCCCGTTTGTTGGAAGTGACGATCAGGGAAAGCGCACGCGATTTCAACCACCCAGTGCGACACCACTTGCATTCGCAGCGGCGCTGGCAAGAATGGGCACATGAAACGCGCCTTGTTCCTGATCCTGCTGGCCGCCTGCGCCGAAGCCGAGATCTCTGATCCGCTGCCAGTCAATGACACCTGCAATGCTGCTGCCTATGGCAACCTGATCAGCCAGGATGCAACCGCGCTTGAGCGCGTGCTGATCATGGGCAAGGTGCGGGTGCTGCGCCCGGGAGACGCCATGACGATGGATTACTGGCCCGACCGCATCAATTTCATGATCGATGACGGAAACCGGATCGCTCAGATTACCTGCGGATGATGATGTCGGCGGAGATGAGCGAAAAGGTCCCCGATGTCACGAACTGGGTGGGGGCTATTGACCGCAACACCGGGGATTAGCTTTTCGCTATCCCGCCACTATCCCTGTGAGTTGTGTTTTCAGTTGGCTTGGGTTGCGGCGCCCGAATGGTGATTTTGCGGCAGAAGCGTGGCACGAACACCTTTGGGCTTGATTTTACAGGGGGGTAGCGCAAGTCTTCGGTATGACAGTGCAAATGCCTTCGCAATTCCAGGCGCCGGACCAGACGGCATTTGACCGGCAAGAACTCAACGTGATTCTCGGGCTTTACGGGCGGATGGTCGCGGCGGGCGAGTGGCGTGACTATGGTCTGTCGCATCTGCGGGATGTGGCGGTCTTTTCGGTCTTCCGGCGCACCGCGGAAAACCCGCTCTACCGGATCGAGAAACGGCCCAAACTGCGCTTGCGCCAGGGGCAATACGCTGTGATCGCAATGGACGGGCAGATCCTCAAACGCGGCAACGATCTGCGACAGGTGCTGCGCGTGCTGGAACGCAAGCTGATCCGCGCGATCGAGTGACCCCCTTACCTGAGTAAAATTGTCAGATTGACTCGGACCGCAGAAAGCGCTTTGCTGCGGCGCATTCCACGCAAGCACCGGTTTCCGCATGACTGCCTTCCCGCGCCCGCACTCCCAGCCATCCAACGGCCGCCTCGCCGGCCTTGCCGCGCTTGACGCACGGCTGATCAGGCATCTGCGACATTGGGCAGAGGGCGCGTCGGGCACCGCGAGGGTGACAGCCGATCTCGCCGATTGCCTCGGCCCCGCCCGCGCAGCGCGGATCGTGCAGCTTTGGGCCGAGCTGCTGGATATCTTCGACCGCTTTGGTCACCGCCCGCTTGATATCCTCGCGCCCGACGCGGACGGTGTCTCGGCGGATGAGGCGGGGTTTGCGCGGCTGGTCGCCCTTGCTGCAGAGGGCAACCGCGAAGACGCCATGTTCGCGGCATTGATGATGGTGCGCGCTGATCTGTCACCCATCGTGACAAGCCTTGCCACGCAGGTGGGGCTTTCGGTCAGACAATCCCTGCTGATGGATGACACCGCCCTGTGCAACGCGACGCACAGAAGCGTCACGCAACTGCATTAAAGCCGCTTTTGCGCGATGACCTCGCCGTCACCCTGCGCGGCGATCCGTAAAATGGCCGTCTGGATCGGCTCATAGACCACCGCCATATGATGCGCGTTGGCATGGATCAGCGTGTCTGCATCCACCATAAGGCCCACATGGCCCTTCCAGAAGATGAGGTCGCCGCGCCGGTAAGCCCCGTCAAACGCGGCGCCCAGCGCATCACGCTGCATGTCGCTGTCGGCAGGGCAGGCGATCCCGCAGGCCCGCAGACCGGCTGATACGAGGCCGGAGCAGTCAATCCCCAGACTCGAGTTTCCGCCCCAAAGGTAAGGCACGCCGAAATGCAACTGTGCCACGGTGACGGGGTCCTGCATCGGCTGATCAAGCGGTCTTAGGTGTTTCTTAGGAACGAACCCATAAGAGGTTTCTAGAAACCTCTTGCGCTCGTCCGTCACTGTCACGCGGGCCCCGAAGGGCAGATGCAACAGGTCGCGCGACTTGAAATCCTCATCCGCATAGGCATGGGTCGCGGCGGTCGCGACAAAATGCGTGGGCGTGGCCTCGACGGCCAAATGGCCAGAGAGAACGTACCCCACATAGCCGTCAGCCGCCTGCACAAAACACCAGCCGTCGCGGTCCTCAAACACTGTCACCACCGCGCCGAGCAGAAGCTGGCGGTCCCGAGGGCCATCAGGGACTGCCCGCAGATCGGCCACCGGCACGGCAACCGACATCGGCCAACCCGCAAGATACTGCGCCGCCTCGACTGAACCGGCCAGATGCAAGGCCGCCACGCGGCCATTGGCAGGCGTCAGACGGCGGTCCATCAGAGCTCTAGCAGGCGCGGCAGCGCCTCAAGCAGCGCGCGGGCCCCCATGCCGACGCCACCTTTGGGGCGGGCCGGTTTCGGGCTGGGCTGCCAGCCATAGATATCAAAATGCATGTAGGGGCTTTCGACAAAGCGGCGCAGGAACAGTGCCGCTGTAATGCTGCCCGCCATCCCGCCAGACGGCGCATTGTCCAGATCGGCGATCCCCGGTTCGATCATGTCCTCATAGGGTTCGTGGAACGGCATGCGCCAGACCGGATCGGCGACCTTGGCCGCGGCCTCGGCCAGCGCGGCCGCATGGGCATCACTATCTGTAAAGAACGGCGCCAGATCCGGACCAACCGCCACCCGCGCGGCCCCCGTCAGGGTCGCCATGCTGATCACCAGATCCGGCTTGTCCTCGTCCGACAGGGTCAGCGCATCCGCCAGCACCAGCCGCCCTTCAGCGTCTGTATTGTTGATCTCGACCGTCAGCCCCTTGCGGGACGTCAGGATATCCTGCGGGCGGAAGGCGTTGCCTGCGATGCTGTTCTCGACGGCGGGAATCAGGACACGCAGGCGCAGAGGCAGCCCCAGCGCCATGATCATATGGGCAAGCCCCAGAACGGTCGCCGCACCGCCCATATCCTTTTTCATCAACCCCATCGAGCCGCCCGGTTTGATGTTCAACCCGCCTGTGTCGAAACACACCCCCTTTCCCACCAGCGTCAGCTGTGGACCCGCCTTGCCCCAGCGCATGTCGATCAACCGCGGTGCGCGGGTCGAGGCGCGACCGACCGCGTGGATCATCGGAAAGTTCGCAGAGACAAGATCGTCACCGGTAATCACGTTCAGCGATGCTTCGTGCTCATGTGCGAGCGCCCGTGTCGCCTCTTCCAGCTCGGCCGGTCCCATGTCCGAAGCAGGTGTGTTGATCAACTCGCGGGTCAGCGCCTCGCCATTGGCAATCACCTCGATCCGGTCAGCGTCGATGCCTTCAGGGGCCACCAACATCGCCCCTTCGGCAGCAGGCCCCGAAAAGCGGGTGTATTTGTATCCCGCAAGCAGCCACGCCAAAGCGGTCTCTGCCAGCGCGTCACCTTCCAGCCCGCTGGCGATGCGATATGTCCCCCGGGGCAGTTTTGCGGCCAGACTGCCCAGATGAAAGCGTCCCCGCGCCCGCGCTTGAGGCGTGCCATAGCCCGCCAAAACCCGCGCGATCCCGCCGTCGGATCCGGCAAGCAGGACAGTTTGCCCCAGCGCCGCTTTGAACGCCTGCGCCCTGACCCAGTTGCGTTCCACAGCCGACAGACCGTCAAGGACTGCGTCCAGCGTGTCTGGGGTCACCACGTCGATCGGGACGGCGTCAGATGAAGGGTCAGCAAAGGCGAGGGGCATGGTGGCTCCGGTCTTGGTGAGGGCAATTGATGTCCCACACCCTAACGCCCCCAAAGCCCGCCGCAAGGGGCGCACGGTCCGGCGGTCGTCTGTCACATCTCGCGCAGGTTCCAGACCTCGTTCACCGCAACATCAAAGGCCCTTTCAAGTCGCGCCATCACGGCCTCGAGCGCGACACCGTCGTTCAGGCCAAGGCAGTGGCGCACATGTTTGGCACTTTCCGCAACCTCGAGAAGGCCCATCTGGCCGGCAGCCAGGGCGACGCGACGCGCAGGGCGCATCATCTGGTCAACGTCATGTCCGGCCAGCCCGCGTTGCAACTGGTCCAGCCGCAGGGCGATATCCTCAAGGAACCGGCAGATCAGATCCTCTGCCTCGTGCAAAGGCAGGCGGTCATAGATCCGCTTTACCGGCGCGGGATCGAAATGCAGTCGGGCCGCGCAATTCAGCAGCGCAACCCCGGCCGGTTGCGATCCGGCCTGCTTGGGCGAGGAAAGATAGGTCACATTCGTCATGAGAAGTTGTATTAGCCCCACAGGGTTCCCAGAAGGTTGACGGGATACCAAAAAGCCTCTCGAATTTCGATTCAATGCGAATTAAGCAGGGGCAACGACCGAAAGACGATCCTATGCAGCATGCACGCCCCCTGCCCTCCTACCTCGTGAACCGCTATCGGGGCTGGAAGGCGACGGTCTACGCGGAAAACTCCGGCTGGTATCACCGGTTGGCCGAGGCCGGTCAGCAACCGCGCTCGATGGTCATATCCTGCTGCGACAGCCGCGTGCATGTGACCTCGATCTTCGGAGCCGATCAGGGCGAATTCTTTATCCACCGCAATATCGCGAACCTTGTGCCGCCCTATAACCCCGACGGGCACCACCACGGGACCTCGGCGGCGGTGGAATACGCGGTCACGGGGCTGAAGGTGGCACATCTGATCGTGCTGGGCCATTCGGGCTGCGGCGGGGTCGAGGGTTGCTACAACATGTGCGCAGGGAATGCGCCCGAACTGGAAGAGGCGTCCAGCTTTGTGGGCCGCTGGATGGACATCCTGCGCCCAGGGTTCGAGACACTGCACGACGGGTCGGACGACGAACGCAAGCGCGAGCTGGAGAAACGTTCGGTGGTGATCTCGCTGGAAAACCTGATGACGTTTCCCTTCGTGAAGTCGGCAATCGAGTCCGAGCGGCTATCCATCCACGGCCTTTGGAACGACATCGGCGAGGGCGTGCTGGAGGGGTATGACCC
>CAZOMZ010000145.1:0-5203 GCA_964581065.1 uncultured Loktanella sp.
AAGACGGATCGAATGGCTGACGGGGCGCACGAAGTAGGAAATCACTTCGATCACAGCGATAATTGGGCGCAGGATCAGTGGCGCGTCCTTCATCCAGAACAGGCCAAGGAATGCGGGGCCGTTCTTGACGAAACCAAGGATCGTAACGGCGGTGAAGACACCAAAGCCAAGCACCGCGGTGATCGCGATCATCGATGTCGGCGAGTAGGACATCGGGATCAGCGCCAGATAGTTCGAGAAGAAGATGAAGACAAAGATCGTCATGATGTAGGGGAAGTACTTGACCCCGTCCTTGCCGCAAACGTCTTCGACCATCTTGTAGATGAAGCCGTAAAACAGCTCGGCCACCGACTGCACGCGGGTCGGCACAACGGCGCGGCCACGGCTGCCCAGCACGAACAGAGCGATTGTTGCAAGGATAGCGATACCCAGCCAGAGCGTCACATTAGTGGGTGTGTACCACTCAACAGGGCCGTTACCGAACAGCGGTTTGACAATAAACTGATCCAGAGGATGGAATACCAGACCACCTTCGGCTTTGTCTTCAGTCGCCACTTGCGTCACCCTTTTCTTCTGCAGCACGCTGCTGCTTCATTTGAACCTCTTTGGCCGATCGCATCATGGTTTTCACACCTGCCGCGAGGCCAAAAAATATGAACAGCACCAGAAAGATCGGCGTGGTCCCAAAGACCGTATCCAAACCGTATCCGATGCCGAAACCGATCCCGAGACCGGCTACAAGCTCGATCACCATCCGCCATGCAAGTTGCGCCTGCGAATAGTGTTCTTCCGAGTGGTGCTTGACCTGCGCCGGCTCTTTGAGCTTTGCAATCTTCGCTTCAAGCGCCTTGAGGCGGTCAGCGTCATGCGGATCGGACATAGGTTTTGACCCTTTGGAAGGTTGAGCGTGGTTTAGGTTGCCGCCAGCACAGAGTCAAGCGCCACCAATATAGACATAACATACTGTTATTAATAAATATTATGACACGCCAGCCGCGTCATTTTGGCCCAAGTTCCGGCATTTCACTCGGAATGGCATATTCAACCATCTGGTTGACGTTTTGCACCAAGCCCGCTTAATCGCCACTATGGCACCCACACTCGATCAGGTCTTTTCGGCCCTTGCCGATCCCACGCGCCGCGCGATCCTCGCGATGCTGCTTGAGGACGACATGGCCGTGACCGATGTCGCCGAGCCGTTCAACGTCTCACTGGCCGCGATTTCCAAGCACCTTGGCGTGCTGACGGCTGCGGGCCTGATCAGTCAGGAAAAGCGCGGCCGCGTCAAATGGTGCAAGCTGGAACCGGACGCGCTGCGCGAAGCGTCGGTCTGGATGCAGGGCTTCGGTCAGATGGACGCCATTGATCTTGACGCCTTCGAGGTTTTCCTCAATCGCGAACTGGACACGAAACCCTAGTCTTCGCGCAAAAGCATCAGCAGTGCTGCCAGTGTCAAAGCAACACCGCCAGCAACAAGCAGAGGCGGCGGGCTCTGGCCCAGCGCAAGGTCCCACAGGACGACCCAGCTCGGCACCAGATAGGTGTAAGCCATGACCTTTGCACTCGGCAGGCGCATCGCGGCATATTGGACCAGAACAAAGGTGGCAGCACTGGCGAAGGCGGCGGTGTAGAAGATCGTGATCCAGACGATCTCCGGCAATTGCCCCCAATCAGTGGCGGCAAGCGCGCCCCACCCCCAGACCGTCAGGATGACAGCACCCGAGATCAAAACCGCACAGGATGTCACTAGCGCGGTCTCTCCCCGGTTCAGCTTGCGCACCAAAGGGATGTAAATGGCATGCGCGGCACAGCCCCAGAAAAAGATCGCCTCACCCCGCCCGATTTCAAACCGCAAGACGGCGCCAAGGTCGGCGCGGAAGATAACCCAAAGCGCCCCGACAGCGCCGATGGCCAAAGCCAGCGCCATGCGCGGCGTCATGATCTGGCGCAACAACAGCCAGCCGAAGCCGCCCGCAATCAGGGGCGTGAGCGTGAAAACAGCCGCGGCACTGACCGGCGCGGCAGTCTTCAGGCCTTCGAACATCAGCACGAAGTAAGTGGTCAGAAACATCGCCAGCAGCGGATAGCGCCAGGGTGCCGCCAGATCACTGCGTCGCAGCGCGCCTGTGGCGAAGACCACCCCACAAAGGATCGCCGCGGCAATCCAGAACCGCACCGCATTCAGCGCGGCGGGGGCAATCTCATTGGCCGACAGGGCCCCAAGCGCAAATGATCCCGCCACCAGCATCGAAAACGCGAGCATCGCTGCGTGGCCGCGCAGTTGCGGGGTCATCAGCACTCCAGTTCTTTGATCCGCTGTTTGAGAAAGCGCAGGAATGCCTGCACCTTGGTGGTGCGGTGCAGATCGACATGGGTGACAATCCAGAGTGGCGCAGACCATTCATCGCGGCGGGGGATGACCTCGGTCAAAGTCGGATCATCGCGCGCGATCTGCGCCATGACAAACCCGATCCCTGCCCCGGCAAGAACGGCATCCTGAATGTTGCGGTTGTCCGAAGCGCGGTAGACATACTGGCTGGCGGGCACGAGGTCACGCAGCCACTGCGAAAACGGCGCGCGGCTTTTTTCGTCATCAGAACCGACAAAAAAGTGGTTCTTGAGGTCGTCCTCGTCTTTGGGCAAGCCATGGCGGGCCACGTAACTGTCGGCCGCGACCAATGCCACATGCTGATACATGAAGGGCTGAACGACATTGTCGGGTTCCTGTGGCTGTGCGCCGGCACGGATGGCGACATGGGCCTCGCCGTATTCAAGCCGGAAGACACGCTCTCCGGTGCGATAGCGGATGCGGATGTCAGGGTTTTCGGCCTGAAAAGCGGTCAGGATCGGCGTCAGATAAGTCGAGGCCATACCAAGGCTCGTCACCACCAGATCGCCCGTGACACCTTCGCCCTGCCCCTTGATCCGCCCCGCTAGCTGGGTGAACTGGTCATCCGTCGCCTGTGCCACCTGCAACAGGTCCTGCCCCGCCTCGGTTGCCGTATATCCACGGGCATGGCGCTGAAAGAGTTTTACGCCCAGTCGCTGTTCAAGCGCATCGATATGGCGGATGACCGTGGCGTGGTGCACACCCAGCGCCTCAGCCGCGCCACTGACGGTGCCCTTGCGCGCGACCTGATAGGCGGTGCGGATTTCGTCCCAATTGTCCATTATTGAACCTGTGCATCCATAAACATCAGATGTGATTTTTCGGCCATTTTGTTCGCAAGCGCAAGAAGTAGATTGCAGGCATCAACAGTTTTCAAGGAGACGACCATGCCTGGCACGGTTCTACTGGTAAATGCGTCCGGCACGATGGACGGATCGCAAACCCGCAACGCAACAGCACAGATCATTGCCGATCTGGCACCTGACAGACTGATCACCCGCGATCTGGCCGCAACACCGCTGCCACAGATTGACGCCACCTGGATCAAGTCGCGCCTTGTTCCCAAAGAGGCGCAAAGTCCGGACGATCAGGCCGCCCTTGCCTTGTCTGACACGCTGATCGAGGAGCTCAAGACAGCGGACACCGTCGTGATCGGGATGCCCGTCTACAACTTCGGCATGCCTGCCGCGCTGAAAGCGTGGATTGATCTGGTCGCACGCCCCCGCGTGACTTTCGCCTATACCGAAGGCGGCCCCGTCGGCCTGCTGGAAGGCAAGCGCGCCATTGTCGCCGTTGCATCGGGCGGAACGCAGATTGACAGCGCAGGCGACTTTGCAACGCCACACCTGCGGCATGTCCTGAAATTCATCGGGATCAGCGATGTGACAGTCTTGGCGGCCAAGGATGTCACATCCGAGCTTGCTGCCTGACCCGTCGGGGCCGCCACGCTGGCGGCCCCGCGTTGCGTGACTTTTGCCCAGGCGCGCTATCTTGCCCGACATGACAAACACACGCCTTCTTTTTGCACTGCGCCTCGCCCTGTCGCTGGCCTTCGTCTACTTCGGCCTGCGTAAATTGCTCAGCGATCCGCGCGACGTTGCGATCTATCAAGAGATCGGTTTCGGTCAGTTTCCGCGCTATATCACCGGTTCGGTCGAACTGCTGGGCGCTGCACTTCTCTGGCTGCGCGGCTGGCAGGGTATCGGCGGCGCTCTGCTGCTTGTCACCATGTGTATCGGGCTGAGCGCGCTCCTGATCTGGGTCGGGCCACCATACTGGCACATGCTGGTGCTGATGGTTGCCTCGGGCACCATCGCATGGAGCTACAGGGATCAGATTGCCCGCTTGATCGGCTGAACCGCGCCCCCTAGCCTCGCGCCATGAAAACACTGCGCGAGACACCAGACGAACTGGTCCTGACATCCCGACCCTGGTTTCTGGGGATTGTGATTTCGGCCTGCCTGCTGGGCACGCTGGGTTTCGGGCTGTCGGCACTGGGCACAGGAAACGGCAAGGATATCTTCTGGGGGCTCTTCTTTATCCCGCTGGTGTTGGTCCTCGCCCTTGTGGTCTTTGTGCGGCGCGATGATCTGATCCTTGACCGGAGCCGCAGCGTGGTCGAATTCCGACACGCGACTTTCCTCGGGCGCAAACGCCAGCAATGGCCGCTTTCAGACGTCGAAAGGGCCATCGTGCAAACAAGCAGAAGCGAGGATGGCAAAACCCACCGCGTTGCCTTGGTCATGCAAAGCGGCGCGCATCCGGTGACACCGGTTTACTCCGGCGGCAAGGGTGCCGAAAACGCCGTTGCCCAGATCAACCGCTGGCTTGCAAACACAGTTGACTCAGCCCGACCTGACGCGTAAACGCCGCTCAATATCCGGATAGCACCAGCTTTCCGGTCCCTGTTTTACAAGGGATCGCCCTCCGTCAGCGCGTCGCGCCCACGGGGGCGCTACTGCTTTAAGCCGTGCGTTCCTATATGACGTGCAGCAACCGAAACGACGACGAGGGCCATGGCCGATGTTTGAAAATCTCTCTGAACGCCTGTCAGGTGTGTTCGACAAGCTCACCAAACAGGGTGCGCTGACCGAGGATGATGTCAAAACCGCCCTGCGCGAAGTGCGCGTGGCCCTGCTCGAGGCCGACGTCTCGCTGCCTGTTGCCCGCGACTTTATCAAAGCGGTCGAGGCCAAGGCCACGGGTCAGGCGGTCACCAAGTCGATCACGCCGGGCCAGCAGGTCGTCAAGATCGTGCACGATGAACTGCAACATGTCCTGACCGGCGACGAAGACCCCGGTGCGCTGAAAATC
>CAZOMZ010000146.1:0-5152 GCA_964581065.1 uncultured Loktanella sp.
GGGCAAAGGCGGCATGCTGAAACAGGCCATGAAAGGCATGTTCGGCAAAGGTGGCGGCATGCCCGACATCAGCGACCCCAAAGCCATGGAAGAAGCCGCAAGGGCCCTGCAAGGCAAAATGCCCCCCGGTGGCCTGCCCGGCCTTGGCGGCGGCGGCATGCAACTGCCCCCCGGCCTCTCGGGCTTCGGCAAAAAGAAATAGCCTTATCATTTTGCCAAAAATACTCCCGCCGGAGGCTCCGGCATTCACCACAAGCGAAACCCCTGATCTGACACAATGACACCCGCACCGACCCTCACCACAGCCCGCCTGAGCCTGCGCGGCCCGGCCAAGAGCGACCTGACGGCGTTCATGGCATGGGTGACGCAGTCCGAGCGGATGTCTGCTGTCGGCGGCAAGGGCACCGAACGGGATGCATGGCGCGGGTTTCTGGCAGGCATCGGCCACTGGAACTGGCATGGCTACGGATTCTTCACTGTTGTTGACCGTGCAACCGGCATCGCCGCAGGGCGGGTCGGGGTGATCAACCACATCGAATGGCCTCAGCCGGAACTGGCCTGGCATATGTTCGACGGTTTCGAAGGGCGATCCTATGCGTTCGAGGCCGCCTGCGCCGTGCGCGAATGGGCCGGCCGGTCATTGGGGCTGGAGCCTCTCATCTCGCTTATCGCACCGTCGAACACGCGGTCCTTGGCGCTGGCCACGCGGCTCGGTGCGGTTGAGGAACGGCGCGACGTGGTCGACGACGAAGCAGTGATCGTCTTCCGGCACCTCTCGCACGATGATCCGCGCGCGGTCGCGCAAGCATCGGGGGCCATCGCATGATCCCGACCCTGCAAACCGACCGGCTGACCCTGCGCCCCTATCGGCGGGCCGATTTCGACGCCTATGCCGCATTTTTTGCCAGCGACAGCGCGGTGCATATGGGCGGCCCCATCGATACCGAAAAAGCGTGGAGCTGGTTCACCAATGACCTCGCCTCTTGGGCGCTTTACGGCTTTGGCACGCTCGGCGTGGAATTTCAGGGGCAGTTTGCCGGTGGTGTAGGCCTTGTCCAGCCACCGAACTTTCCCGAGCCGGAATGCGGATGGTTCATCTTTGACCCGTTCACTGGCAACGGGATCGCGCAAGAGGCCGGGCGGGCAATGCTCGACCACACCTTTGCAACGACCGACCTGCAAAGCATCGTCAGCTACGTCGGACGGGCCAACACCGCCTCGATCCGCGTGGCCGAGGCCTTGGGTGGCAACCCCGACCCGACCGCAAAAGGCCCCGAAGGTTTTGACGTCATCGTCTACCGCCACATGCGGAGGGCCGCATGACACCCTGGACGCAATCCCCTGCAAACGGTGCGGCCCGGATCGCCGCCATCACCGCCGCAGTCCCGCAGATCGAGACCGCGCGCCTGGTCCTGCGCCTGCCGCGCATGGCGGATTGGCCTGTTCTGGAACCGATCTGGACGACCGATCGTGCGGTCCACATCGGCGGCCCGATGTCCGCAGAGGATGCCTGGCTCGACTTCAATCAATGCGTTGCGGGATGGATCCTGCGCGGGCACGGGGCGATGACAATCTGCGACAAGGCGACGGACGCCGTGCTCGGCTTTGGCGTGCTTGGCCATGAATTCGGCGATCCTGCCCCCGAGCTTGGCTGGCTTGTGACCCAAGAGGCCGAAGGCCACGGCTACGCGACCGAAGCTGCGGCCGCCCTGCGCGACCTTGGCCAGCAGATCTACGGCACAGAACTGGTGTCTTATGTGGCCGACGACAACGCCGCCTCGATCCGCGTTGCCGAAAAGCTGGGCGCACAGAAGACCGGCACACATCCGCTGGACGCCGAAGTCGGAATCTACAGCTACCCTGTCAAAGGAGTGTCCCATGACTGACACCACCGCCCGCGCGGCTGAAATCCTCAAAGAGCACCGCAAGAGCATCGACCGGCTTGACGCCATCCTCGTCTACACATTGGGCGAGCGGTTCAAGCACACGCAGGCCGTCGGGCGGCTGAAAGCCGAGCACGACCTGCCCCCATCCGACCCCGCGCGTGAAGAAACCCAGATCGCGCGGCTCACCGACCTTGCAGTCCGGGCCGATCTCGACCCGGAATTCGCCAAGAAATTCCTGAACTTCATCATTCAGGAAGTCATCCAACACCACAAACAACACCAATCCTGAGGGGCGACCCTCAACACCATCTTCTAAGGAGAAAATCTGATGGCTATGAAAATCCGTTTGGCCCGTGGCGGCTCCAAAAAGCGTCCATTCTACGCAATCGTGGCGGCAGACAGCCGCATGCCCCGCGATGGCCGCTTCATTGAAAAGCTGGGCACTTACAACCCGATGCTGCCAAAAGACAGCGAAGAGCGCGTGAAAATGAACGTCGAGCGTATCCAGCACTGGCTGGGCGAAGGCGCACAGCCAACCGATCGTGTGGCCCGTATGCTGGAAGCTGCCGACGTTCTGCCCAAGAAAGAGCGCAACAACCCCAAGAAGGGCACACCTGGCAAGGCTGCTCAGGCACGCGCTGAAGAAAAGGCTGAAAAGGCAAAAGCGGCTGAAGAAGCTGCAAACGCACCTGCTGAAGAAGCACCAGCCGAAGAAGCAGCGGCAGAAGAGTAATCTTCCGCCCATCCGCCCCGCAGCACCAGTTGCGGGGCGACCCCCTTTCACGGGATAGGCATCCATGTTCCGCTTGCTGCGCACACTTATACTGGTGATGATCGCATTTATCGCGGGGATGCTCTACGAACGCGAGAACCGCCAGCAAATCTGTGAAAACGGCGGCGGGCTCTGGATCGAAGATATCTGCGTTGGGCGAGAGTTGAATTAATGTCGGATCGGGTCATCGTTGGTGCCATTGGCGGCGCATTTGGTGTTCATGGCGAAGTGCGCCTGAAGTCCTATTGCGCCGATCCCGCCGCGATTGCGGATTACACACCCCTTTACACCGAAGACGGCCGCGCCTTTGCGCAAGTTGTCCTGACCGGTCAGATGAAGAACGGTTTTACCGCCCGCATCGACGGGATCACGACCAAGGAAGAGGCTGACAGCTTCCGCAATACCCCGCTCTTTGCCGACCGCGGCGTGATGCCTGCGGCCGAAGATGACGAATATTACTATGCCGACCTGATCGGGCTGACGGTGGTGGACACCGGCGGCACCACCCTCGGGACGGTCAAGAACGTGATGGACCACGGCGCGGGCGATCTTTTGGAGATCAATGTGCCGGGCACGTCCGAAACCGTGCTGCTTCCCTTCACCCAAGCCGCCGTGCCGACCGTCGACATCTCGGCAGGCCGCATCGTCGCGGACCCGCCGGAGGGGTTGTTTTGAGCAAGCCGCCCCGCTCTGCCGGCCGGATATCCGTCCGCCCGACGCTGCAGCCACGCGAGCTGATGACCGACGCGCCGGAACTCGCAGGCGTCTGGACCGCGCAGATCATCACGCTTTTCCCCGACGCCTTTCCCGGTGTGTTGGGGCAAAGCCTGACAGGCAAAGCCCTGCAAGACGGGCTGTGGCAGTTGCAGACATACGACCTGCGTGGCCACGGCATCGGCAGGCATCGCAACGTGGATGACACGCCTGCAGGCGGTGGGGCTGGCATGGTTCTGCGGGCCGATGTGCTGGCCAGTGCCATTGCAGAAGCGCGGGCGGGCACCAAGGGTATCGCCCCGCTGGTCTATCTGTCACCGCGTGGACGGCGGTTCGATCAGGCGACAGCGCGCAACTGGGCGCGCATGGACGGGATCACGATGCTATGTGGCCGGTTCGAAGGCGTGGACGAACGTGTGCTACAGCACTTTGGCATCGAAGAAGTCTCATTGGGTGACTTCGTACTGACCGGCGGCGAGATTGCGGCGCAGGCCATGATCGATGCCACCGTCCGGCTACTGCCGGGCGTGCTGGGCAACGCCGAAAGTGCGATCGAGGAAAGCTTTTCCTCGGGCCTGCTGGAACACCCGCAGTTCACCAAGCCTGCCACTTGGGAAGGCCGCGATATTCCCGAAGTCCTGCTGTCCGGCAATCACGCCAAGATCGCCGAATGGCGCCGCGCGATGTCCGAAAAGCTGACCAAGGAACGGCGCCCCGATCTGTGGGACGCCTTCCAGAAGCGCGATGACGACACTAGTTAGGCGACCGGACGACGCTCGCTGTAGATGACAATAACTGTCAGCATCCCGAGGATAACGGCAGGCACGGTCGACGGTCCAAGCACCAGCATATGCGCGACAATCGCACCGACCATCGTGGCACCCAGCAGCAAAGCGCCCAGAATGCGCAGCGGCTTGTACCAGAGCATCAGCGCGGCACCGACCTCGATCGCGCCGGTCACATAGCGGAACCATTGGCCAAGACCGATGGCATCGAAAACCTCGACCATCGCAGCCGCACCGGCAAGCTTGGCCCCGCCTGCCATGACAAAAGCGACTGTCAGCAGCACGCGCGCGATCATTGGAACATGTTTCATCAGTTTCCCTCCGGATTGATTGGGGAAAGCTAGCCACAGGAATGCGCATCTGACAACGCCGTGCGCGCAGCCTTGATGTGCATTGATGCAGGCAAACGACAGGCCGGCCCCGCCCTTCAATAAGGGTTGATCGACCGGAACGAAGCGCATATACGGCGGCATCTCCGGTCAGTGCGCTGATTCCGGGGTATGGTTTATGGGCAAACCGGGCAGGCGACGGCATCTTCGTTGGGTGTCAGTTACCGGAGCGACCAGACGGCCACAACAAACAGATGATGACGCACCTCTGGCGGGCAGTTCGCTGAACCCGATCACGACGCAGAGCTCTACGGCACGAGAAACATTGCGGAAAACCGCAAGCAAATCATAGGAGCGTTTCAGATGGACCTGATCGCACAACTCGAAGCGGAGCAGATCGCTGCTCTGGGGAAAGAGATCCCCGACTTCAAAGCGGGTGACACCATCCGCGTCGGCTACAAAGTGACCGAAGGGTCGCGCAGCCGTGTACAGAACTACGAAGGCGTCTGCATCGCCCGCAAGAACGGCAAAGGCATCGCCGGCTCGTTCACAGTTCGCAAGATTTCCTTTGGTGAAGGCGTTGAGCGTGTGTTCCCGCTGCACTCCACCAACATCGACAGCATCACAGTTGTGCGCCGTGGCCGTGTGCGCCGCGCCAAGCTGTAC
>CAZOMZ010000147.1:0-5143 GCA_964581065.1 uncultured Loktanella sp.
TTCCGAAAAGTCGCAGCACCAGAACCGCGATATTGCCATGAAGGCGCTGAAATCGCGGCTCTATCAGATCGAGTTGGACAAACGCTCGGCCCTTGTGAACGAGGCGCATGAGAATGCAGGCGATGCAGGTTGGGGCAACCAGATCCGGTCTTATGTGTTGCAGCCTTACCAGATGGTGAAGGACCTGCGCACGGGACATGAGACATCTGACACCAAAGGTGTGCTGGATGGCGATCTTGACGGGTTCATGGCGGCGACACTGGCCTTGAACGTCTCCGGCAAGAGCCGGGCCGAGGCCAATGCAGAGTAAGCTCTGGCGCCGCTTTCAAGCCTTTCGATATGAACGTGCGCTCGCGCGGATCAACCTGCCTGAAGCCACGAAAGTGCCCAATCTGGACGGCAGGCTGCCCGGACATTGGAGCGCTTTGGGCCTGCGGGCGCAGAAGGCATATACCTTGGAGTTCCGCCGTGAAATGGCTGTTCCTCATCCGTTGGCGGATTACAAGCAGTCGGCCTGGGCTGTCGCGAGCTGTGATGGAAATGATGACACGCTGTTGTGGGACTTCTCAAGACCAGAGCAGTTTTTCCGCGTTCATCTGACCTGGGGCGGAAAGCCTGATCAGTTTCCCGACCGGTATCCGTCATGGGTGGCCCTTTCGGTTGCCGACATGCCCGACGCATTGGATCACTAGGCGCGGGCGTCGCCTCTTTGAATTGCGTGAGCAGCGGCGTATTCATTTGTCATGAGTGATTTTCTTTCATGGGACGCATGGCGGCTGCGCGCCGCTTTGGAGGCGCGCGAGATCTCATGCGTTGAGGTGATGCAGGCAAGCCTTGCGCGGATCGCGCGGGATAACCCTGTCAAGAACGCGGTTGTGTCGCTAAGGGATGAGGCTGCGCTTCTGGCCGAGGCACGGGCGGCGGACGCGGTGACGGAACGCGGTGCGCTCCATGGCCTGCCGATTGCGGTCAAGGATCTGGCAAATGCGGCGGGGCTGCCGACCTCGATGGGCTCACCTGCTTTTGCGGGCAAAGCCGCAGCCAAGAGCGATATCATGGTCCAGCGCATGCAGGACGCTGGCGCGATCATCATCGGTAAGACGAATACGCCCGAATTTGGTCTGGGCAGCCATACGTTCAATCCTGTCTTTGGCGCCACCGAGAATGCGACGCTTGCCGGATGCTCGGCGGGGGGATCATCGGGCGGGGCGGCGGTAGCCCTGGCCTGCGGGATGGTGCCGCTTGCGGACGGCTCGGACATGATGGGCAGCCTGCGCAATCCGGCGGGCTGGAACGGGGTTTACGGGTTCCGGCCAAGCTGGGGACTGGTGCCGTCAGAACCCTTGGGTGACATGTTTCTGCACCAGCTTTCCACGAACGGACCGATGGCGCGGTCTCCGCGTGATCTGGCGATGCTGCTGGATGTGCAGGCGGGGCCAGACCCGCGCCAGCCGTTCGGGATGGCGCATCAAAAGGTCGAGGGCCGCCTGACCTCGGATCTGCGCGGCCGCAGGATTGCATGGCTGGGCGACTGGGGCGGGGCCTATCCGATGGACGACGGCGTGCTGGAGGTCTGTGAGACGGGGCTTGCGCGCCTTGCTGACATGGGATGCGAGGTGGCCGACGTCGCGCCACCGTTCCCTGCCGAGGCGCTGTGGGAGGCGTGGATCACGTTGCGCTCGTTTGCGGTCGCCGCCTCGCTGGGACCACTTTATCATCAGGCCAAGACGCGCGATCTGCTAAAGCCGGAAGCCATCTGGGAAATCGAGCGCGGGCTGGCCCTGACAGGGCGTGAGGTCCAGCGCGCCAGTGCGTTGCGGTCCGACTGGTATCGCGCCGTCACCGGCTTGTTCGGCAGCTATGATGTCTTTGCGCTGCCGACAGCCCAGTGTTTCCCTTTCCCCATCGACTGGCACTGGCCACGAGAGATCGGCGGCGTGACGATGGACACCTATCATCGCTGGATGGAAGTCGTTGTGCCCGTCAGCCTGATTGGCTTGCCCGCGGTCGCTGTGCCTTTGAAAGGGCCCCGTCCAATGGGCTTGCAATTCGCAGGGCGGCGCGGTGATGATCTGACCGTGCTACAATTGGCGGAAAGCTGGCACAGGGAGGGCTAAGGCATGGCCGCATCAGTGACCGTAAAGACCCTGAAACTGGGCGATCTGCGTGCGGCCCTTGCTGCGGGTTGGCAGGATTTTCGCAAGGCGCCGCAATTCGGGCTCTTCTTCAGTGCGGTCTATGTTGTGGGTGGTTTTGTCATGCTTTGGGTCGGGGCAGGGCATGTGACGTGGACGTTGGCCACTTCGTTGGGGTTTCCTTTGCTGGCGCCATTCGCTGCGGCAGGGCTCTATGAAGTCAGTCGCAGGTTGGAGCAGGGGCGTCCGCTGGACTGGAAAGGGGTGCTGGGCATTGTCTGGCAGGAACGCACGCGCCAGTTGCCGTGGCTCGGGGCGATCATTGTGATCTATTTCCTGTTCTGGACCTTTCTGGCCCATATGATCTTTGCCCTGTTCATGGGGTTGTCGACCATGACCAACGTCAGCCAGAGCTATGAAGCCTTCCTTACACCCAATGGCCTTGCCATGATTGCGGTAGAGCTGGGTGTTGGCGCTGTGCTGGCCTTCCTTCTGTTTTCGCTGACGGTGGTCAGCCTGCCGCTCGTGCTGGACCGCGAAGTGGATTTTGTGACGGCCATGCTGGTCAGCCTGCGGACTGTGCGCGAGAATTTGTTGGTGATGTGGGTCTGGGCTGCGATTATTGCGGTCATGTCGCTGTTGGCGCTGCTGCCGTGGTTTCTGGGGCTGATTGTTGTCTTGCCGGTGCTGGGTCACGCGACATGGCATGTCTACCGCAGAGCGCTTGGCTAACAAAAAGGGCGCCCGCATGGGGCGCCCTGTTCGTAATCACTCTAAAGGGATCTCAGCTTTTGGAGTCTGGGGTTGTTGCACCAGCGGGCATCTTCTTGGCGCCGTTTGACAGCGGGTCGTCCTGACGCTGGACAGAGCCTTCGAAGTGGGCGCCGCTTTCGATGGCGATTGTCTTGTGGATGATGTCGCCCTCGACACGGGCAGTCGATGTCAGGCGCACCTTCAGGCCACGCACGCGGCCGATGATCCGGCCGTTCACAACCACGTCGTCGGCAATCACTTCGCCTTTGATTGTGGCGCCTTCGCCGACAGTCAGCAGGTGGGCACGGATGTCGCCTTCGACCTGACCTTCAACCTGGATATCACCGGTGGTTTTCAGGTTGCCGGTAATCAGCAGATCGGAAGACAGGACGGATGCCGGCGGCTTTGGCTTGGGTGCCGATGCCTTGAAATCAGAGCCGGCTGGCTTGGCCGCGTCAGCGCCCTTGGCCGCATCGGTTTCTGTGGCTTTTGGCGCGGGTTCGTTGATTTTGGATTTAGAAAACATCTTGTCCAGCTCTTATGTAGTTCATGGGGTTGACGGGGTTGCCGCTCTCGCGGACTTCGTAGTGAAGATGGGGTCCGGTCGAACGGCCGGAGTTACCCAGGGCACCAATGCGATCGCCGCGTGACACACGTTGACCGACACGCACATCCATCGCGTTGAGGTGGGCATAGCGGGTCTCGATGCCAAAGTCATGCTGAATCTTGATCAGCCGCCCGTAGCCGGACGACCATCCGGCATGGGTGACGACGCCATCAGCAGTGGCATAAATCGGCGTGCCGATGGGCCCGGCAAAGTCTGTCCCCGCATGCAACCGGCCCCAGCGCTGGCCAAAGCCCGAGGTGAAACGGAAGTTCGAGCGCACGGGCATCGAGAGAGGCACTTTCTCGGCGGCGATGCGGTAGAGGTTGATGCGGTCCATCGCGGTCAGGATCGCGTTGGCGCGCAGGGCATCAGGATCGGGTTCGGCCCCACGGGTCGAGAACTGGATCGGGGCCAGCGCGCCGCCGGTGCCGGAATAGCCCTGACGGACCTGATTGATCAGCGTGTCGGGGTTCATGCCAGCGGCGCGGAACATCCGGTCAAGCGGCTCGACCGAGACCAGCATGGCCTCTTCAAGCTGGCGGAAAATCTGGTCGTTGCGTTCCTGTTGCAGGCGCAGTTCGAGCTCTAGCTCTTCAGCCTGTGTGATCGCAAATTCGGCATCGCGGGCGATCTTGTCGCGTTCGGCTGCGGTCTGGGCGAGGGCAGTGGACAGAAGGCCCACAGTCCCGTTCGTTTCGGTGCTGGCGATGACCTCGTCGGTGCCTGCGCCTTCGGCCTCGATCGCGGCGATGCGGGCCAGTGCATCCTCACGGGCGCGCATCGTGTCGCGCAAGGTTGATTGGACAACCTCAAGCCCGCGTTCCAGTTCGCGCCGCTTTTCCTCGACCTCGAGCAGTTGCGACTGCATGATCGAAATCTGGGTCAGGGCGGCGTTGAAGCGTTCGTGGGCGGCCACAGCCTCCATCGCGCGGGCGTCGCGCTCGGACGACAGGGCATTCAGGCGCTGTTCGTAGACCAGTTGCTCGCGCTCGGCCTGCGCACGGAAGTTTCCGGCGCCGATGCTGTCCATCAGAAGAATAGCGGTCGCGATGATCGTCCAGCCCACGACAAGAATGCATCCCGTCCATGCGACAAGCTGTGTTTCGGGCTTGAGGCGGATGAAACGGGTCTCTTCCTCGGAACGCAGGAACAGACGCCTTTCGGGAAAGACGTGCTCGAGCATACCGTGCAAACGCGCTGTCAATCGTGATCTCACGCCGAGGTGTTCTCCGTCCCGTTGTCCCAATCTGCGCAAGCAGGCGCAGGCCCCATATCCGTTTACGCAGGCACGCCAAGGGCTGCAAGGTTTTTGCGGCGCCTTTCGGCCCAATCCCTGTTTTTGTTGACGATCAGCGGGGAATTGCCGACCGCGAAATCACGGCCGCGTGACATGCTCGGTGCCAGCAAGCGGCCAATAGAAATCCGGTGGAATCCCCGCCTCGGCCCGTTTCTCTTCGTTGAACGGCGGTTTGAGGTTGCCGTGAAAATATTTGCGGACCAAGGCATGGAAAACCTCGGTCGGGTCCTGATTGTGACGTCCGCAGAGGAAATGGAACCATTTTGATCCATAGGCGACATGGTGCACTTCCTCGGCGTAGATGAACTCAAGGGCTGCAACCGCATTGGCGAGTTTTGCCTGCCGGAAGAT
>CAZOMZ010000148.1:0-5117 GCA_964581065.1 uncultured Loktanella sp.
AAGGATTCCGCCGTGACACGAATGCGCTGCGCGACATCAGTTTCGAGACGATCTGTGGTGCCGGCCCGAATGGTGCGATTGTGCATTACCGTGTGAGTGAAGATACCAACCGCCCCCTCGGCAAGGGCGAGCTTTTGTTGGTCGACAGCGGCGGGCA
Organism: uncultured Loktanella sp.; assembly: GCA_964581065.1. GTDB lineage: Bacteria > Pseudomonadota > Alphaproteobacteria > Rhodobacterales > Rhodobacteraceae > Yoonia. The sequence continues at coordinate 158 of CAZOMZ010000148.1, forward strand.
GTATATCGACGGCACCACAGACATCACCCGCACCATCGCAATCGGACCCGCAGGCGACGAGGAACGGCGCTGTTACACGCGTGTCCTGCAGGGCATGATCGCGATCAGCCGTATCCGGTTTCCCAAAGGCGTCGGTGGGCAGCATCTGGACGCACTGGCGCGCGCGCCACTTTGGCTCGCGGGTCAGGATTATGACCACGGCACAGGGCATGGAGTGGGCAGCTATCTCAGTGTACATGAAGGCCCGCAAGGCATCTCGCGCCGGTCAGAGGTTGCGCTGGAAGACGGGATGATCCTGTCCAATGAACCGGGCTACTACCGCGAGGGTGCCTTTGGCATCCGCATCGAGAACCTGATCGTGGCGGCTCCCGCTCCGCAGGTCGCGGGCGGCGACGACCGCCAGATGTTGCATTTCGAGACATTGACCTATGTGCCCTTTGACCGGCGCTTGATCGATACCGCATTGTTGACCGACGCAGAACGGGGCTGGATTGATCGCTATCATGCGGATACATTCGCGCTTCTTGCACCGCGACTGGATGAAGCGACAAGGGCCTGGCTGGACAAGGCCTGCGCACCGCTGTGATGCAATCCGGTCGCCTCGCGGGGCTTGCCGGACTGCAAGACTGACGAAAGGGAAAGACTGATGGCTGATCATATCAAAATCCGCCCTGCCACCGGCACATGGGTGGTGCGTGCAGGGGGTGCGGTTCTGGGCGAAAGCACAAGAGCGCTGGAATTGACCGAGGGCGATTATCCTGCGGTGATCTATTTTCCACGCGAAGATCTGGCGATGGCATTTCTTGAACCAACCACGACAAACTCGGTCTGCCCGTACAAGGGCGAGGCAAGCTATTTCTCTATCGTGGCAAAAAGCGGCCCCATTCCGAATGCGGCATGGTCCTATGAAGCCCCCAGCAGCGATGTATCCCAGATTGCGGGGCATATCGCCTTTTACACCAACAAGGTCGCCGTCGAGCAGGTCTAGGAATGCTCCTCGGCCGCTGTTGCCGCCAGCGCGCGGTTCATGGCGCGCAATGCATCAACCTGAAACAGGGCACCCCATAGCTCTGGCGGGGCATCCTCGCCACCCAGCGTCACCACTGGGATGAATGTCGGGCTCGCGCGCTCGAAGATCGGCATCGCCTGTTCAAGCGTCGCATTGCCATCGATGTAAAGACCGTCGCGGATCAACTGCCAGCAATCCTCTTCCGGGGCCGCACGCGGGTCGTCCATTTCGCGCATGATGCTCGCGACTTTGAATGTGGCCAGCAGATAGGCTTGCGGGCCTGCGGCAAGATGCACATTGCGACGTTCCAACTGGGTCAGGAAGAACGACCGGTCGACCAGACGAGACGACAGCGCCGTCGAGATCGAGACCGCGACCATCACAGCCAGACCCGTCTGCCAGTCACCTGTCAGCTCGAAAACAATTAGCGTGGTGGAAATCGGCGCGCCCAGTACGGCGGCTGCAACAGCACCCATCCCTGCCAAGGCATAGAGCGTCTCGCTCCCTGATACAGTGGGGAAGATGGAGGTGGCAATCGCACCAAAGGCCAGCCCTGTGAGTGCACCGATCATCAAAGATGGAGAGAATACACCACCACCCATGCGCCCCCCCATTGTGATCGCCACCGCAACCACCTTGAGCACCACAAAAACAATTGCCTCATGCAACAAAAGGTTGCCGGTCAGCGCTGCCGACGTCGTTTCATAGCCAACCCCGATGATATGCGGCCACCAGATTGCGATAGCCCCCAAAAAGGCCCCTGCAACGGCCGGTCGCAGATAGCGGGGCAGTCCGGTTTCCTGCTGCACGTAGGTGCCAAAATCATCGGCCCAGAAGATCGCCTTCATCAGGATCACGGCGACCAGACCGCAAACAAAACCGAGAATGAGGAAGGCGGGCAGCTCGACGTAAAAGCCCAGTGCATTTTGGGTGGTCAGCGTGAACTCGGTCACGTCCCCGAAGACAAGGCGGTTGATGACAGTCCCTGCGGCCGAGGCGATCACGATGGGCGCAAAGGCATGGACCGCGAAGTGCCGCAAGACAACCTCGAGCGCAAAAAGCGCACCGGCAATCGGTGCGTTGAAGCTGGCAGAAACCGCGGCGGCGACCGCACACCCCAAAAGATCTCGCCCCGTGATCCCGCTGGCGTTGATCCAGCGACAGACAGCCGTGGAAATGACCGCGGCAAGATGGACCACGGGCCCTTCCCGACCTGTCGAGCCTCCGGTAGACAAGGTGATCATCGACGCTGCCGCAGACGCCAAGCCGCGCCGGACCTCGACCCGCCCTTCGGAAAGGGCCGCGCCTTCAATCACATCCGCGACCGACCGCACGCGCCCGTCATCGGTAAACCGGTGCAGGATCAGCCCTACGACCAGCCCGCCACAAATCGGAATGATCAGGATCTGATACCACGCCAGTCCTGCCGCAAAGCTGTGCAGCGTCAGGACATCGTCCGTCCCGTAGGCAGCGGTCTGGATGGCATAGATTCCCAACCGAAAGATGACGGCAGCCGTTCCGGCGGCAACACCGATCGCCAAGGCAATAAACCAGAACTGCACATGGGTCGGGCCATGCGTTATGAGCACACGCCAAGCTTCGCGGCACGCCGACTTCGTGTCGTCGACACCCTGCAGCAGAAAAGCTTTGACCGGTTTTCCCATTGCGAGGGTTTCAACCACGATAACTGCGTTTGAGCACCACGAAACCGAAAAACATCAATCCCTTGGCTGTCCTAGTCTTAAGCCAGTCGTTGCCATGATCCAAGACTGATCTGGCCATGCCGGATTGATCACCCTTTACAGATTCGCGTCAGCTCAGGCGCCATTCCGGCATCGAGGGACCGGACTTGACCACTGCATCCGACATGCGGCCATACAACTTTGATACGATATGACGCAACGTCAAAACCAAAGATATCCGGACATGAAGAGATGCGCCAAAATACGTGAATTTCAAAAAAACTGAACAAGTAACATTTTAATTTCATTGCATAATTTCCATATGCAAGCGAAAAAACCTATACTTTCGAGACGGGTAGCTCAAATGGATAGTTCAACCACAGGATGATATGTCAGCATGTGTGACATACTTTGAGACAGGTTGTCCCCAAAGCGCTTAAAATGTTACCCAAACGTCAAGGAGCGAAAAGCTTCTTACGTCAACGAGTAAATGGTCCTTCGACCGAGTGTGCGAGTAAGGGACTTTCTGTTGAAGATCGTCCGGATAATGAACTGCGTATGGCGCGGAGGTGAGTGGCCGCAAAATACGTCTTAAGAGTGGGCTGGGTAACCGGTGTTAGTTCAGGGCGTCGCTTTTTAGCGGCGCCCATCTCATTTTCAGCCCATCAAGGCTTTGGCCGCACTCCGCGCCTCTTGCGTGACGCGATCCCCTGACAGCATCCGCGCAATTTCGTCGACCCTTGCATCATGATCCAGAGCCACGACAGTCGACCGTGTCTCATGGTCGGACTGCAGTTTCTCTACCCGCCAGTGATGCCCGCCAAGGGCCGCGACCTGCGGCGAATGGGTAACCACAAGGACCTGTCCGCCCTGCGCCAGACTGGCAAGCCTGCGCCCGACAGCATCCGCTGTCGCCCCGCCAACGCCCCTGTCGATCTCGTCGAAGATCATCGTCAGGCCGGCTTCGGTCTGGGTCAGGCAAACCTTCAGGGCCAGCAGAAACCGGCTCAGTTCACCGCCAGACGCAATCTTGTTCAGCGGCCCGGCCGGTGCCCCGGGGTTGGTGGCGACGGTAAAGGCAACAGCGTCCACACCATCCGGTCCTGCCTCAGCCTGCGTGATCTCGGTCGCAAAGACGGCCCGCTCCATCTTGAGCGGTGCCAGCTCGGCTGCCATTGCTGTATCAAGTTGCTGCGCGGCCTTCTGTCGTGCTTGCGACAGGACCTCTGCGGCAGATGCGTAATCCGAACGGGCGGCTGTCAGCGCTTTTGTCAGCCGAGAAAGGTCGGCGGCACTCTCGTCCAGTGTCGTCAGGCGGACCCGCAGGCCATCTGCGAAATCGGCAAGGTCGTCAGGCAACACCCCGTGCTTGCGGGCAAGCCCGCGGATGGCAAAAAGCCGTTCCTCGATCTCTTCCAGTTCGTAGGTATTGAACGACAAAGCTTCCAGACAATCCGCAACGCCGCTCTGCGCCTCGTCGAGCGCCAGCATCACGCGTTCCAGCGCTTCAAGCGGGGCGTCCAGCCGCCCTTCGGCGTCGCCCGCCACGCCCTGCAACCAGCGCGAGGCATCTCCCACCATGCCTTCGGCCCCCTCGAGCCCGAGGGCTGCCTCTGCCTTGGCGATGTCCGTACGGATCTTCTCAGCGGCCTGCATCAGGCGGCGCTGGGTGTCGAGTGTCGCCTCTTCGCCCGCTTCGGGGGAAAGGTCGTCCAGTTCCTTGAGCGCATGACGCAGGTAATCTTCTTCGGCCTTCACCTCTGCCACCCGTGCCTCGGCCTCTGAGAGGGCCTTGCTGGCTTGTGACAGGGCGCGCCAGGCGCTGCGGGTTGCCGTTACGTGGTCCGCGAGGCCCGCAAAGCTGTCCAGCATCTGCCGGTGCCCGCGCGGATTGAGCAATCCGCGGTCGTCATGTTGGCCGTGCAATTCAACCAGCTTGTCCGACAGACGGCGCAGCACTTCGCCACTGACACGGCGGTCGTTCACCCAGGCCGTCTTGCGGCCATCGCTGGTGTTGACCCTGCGCAGGATCAGTTCGTCCTCGGCCGCGATGCCCGCCTCTTGCAGGATATCTTGCACGGGGTGGTCCGGACTGATGTCGAACCATGCGGTGACCTCGCCCTGTTCGGCCCCTTGCCGCACCAGCTCCGCGCGTCCGCGCCAGCCAAGCACAAATCCCAATGCATCCAGAAGAATCGACTTTCCCGCGCCGGTCTCGCCGGTCAGCACATTCAGGCCCGGCTGAAACATCAGTTCCAACCGGTCGATG
>CAZOMZ010000149.1:0-5049 GCA_964581065.1 uncultured Loktanella sp.
TGCGCCAGATCGACGGGATGCGGGCCGAGGCGGGGCAGCGGATCATGGATGCGCGGGCGACACCCTTTGCCGATCTCAAAGACCTCAAGGAACGCGCGAAACTCGACGCAGGCACCATTCGGCGGCTCGCTGCAGCGGATGCGGCGCGTTCGATGGGTCTCGACCGGCGGCAGGCGCTTTGGGATGCGCGGGCCCTGCGCGATGCGCCCGACCTGCCGCTCTTTCAGGACACGCGGGACGAGGGCGTGGAAGTCCGGTTCGACCTGCCGCAGATGCCTGTGTGCGAGCATGTGGTGGCCGACTACCAGACGACGCGGCTGTCGTTGAAGGCGCACCCGATGTCATTCCTGCGCAAAAGCATGGCCAAACAGGGCTATGCCACGACGCGGAGCCTCGACAACATGCGCAACGGCCAGCGCGTGAAACTGGCCGGCATCGTCCTGATCCGCCAGCGCCCCGGCAGCGCCAAAGGCGTCTGTTTCATCACGCTTGAGGATGAAACGGGGGTGGCCAACCTTGTTGTCTGGCCCAAGGTGATGGAGGCTTATCGCAAGGTGATCATGCGGGCCCATCTGATCGACGTGCGCGGCTATCTGCAAAAGGATCAGGACGTGATCCATGTGGTCGCCACCCATCTGGAGAACCGCACCGATGCGCTGGAGCGGCTGAATACGGATGCGCGGATGGATGCACCCCTTGCCCGCGCGGACGAAGTGCGCCGCCCTGTCCCGCAGGACCGGCGCGGCGGGCATCCGCGTGATGCACGGGTGATCCCGAAATCGCGGGATTTTCACTGATCCTCGCGCGCCCGCTTCCGATTGTCGCGCTGCACCTGCATCTGATGATCATGCAGAAACGCCGCATTCAGCAGGCGTGCTTCTTCGATGCGGGGCGCAACCTGCCGGTGATGCAGGAAAGCCCAGATCGCAGCGATCCCAAAGGCCATGCCCGCCCAGACAACCGTCGGCCTGATACCGGTCGCCATCGCCACTGGCAGAAACGTCCATTGTCCCAGCAAAAACAGCACAATCATCACGAGCGAAAACCCGCCCCCAAGGATCAGGCTGACCTCGCTTTTCGCGCTGCGTCTGGCCAAGGCAGCAATCCTTCGGCGTTCATCACCGGAATATGCGGCCAGCGGCTTGCGCATCAGATACCCCTGTTTTCATCAAGGAACTGACGCAAGGCCTGCAGCTTTGGCAAAAGCGCCATCACCTCTGCATGCCCCATCCCGTCGCTCAGCTTGCGGATTGGGTCAGCCATCGCCGCAATGCAGGCTTCGCGCGTTTCGCGGCCCGCATCGGTTAGTCTGACCACCTTGCTGCGTCCGTCTTCGGGGTTCGGGGCAAGTGTGATCAGCCCCCGCTTTTCCAGAACAGAGAGCGTGTGCGTCATCGTCGTCTTCGGCACCTGAAAGGCCCTCGCGATCGCCAGAGGCGTCCGGCCATCACCAAGCCTGACCAGATGGTTGAGCACGCCAAAATGCGCAACATGCAGTCCTGCCGGCATCCGCGCCTGAAACACGGTGCCGCTCAGTTGGTTGATGATGCCGATCTCGTTGAAGACAGCAAAAAGTGCGAGGTCCTTGTCGTCCATCTGCTCCTCAGATCAGTTTTGCCTCAAGCGGCCAGCGCGGACTGCGGTCAATGCTGATACCATAGCCCAAGCGACACAGCATTTGCACGGTTTCCCCGTCAGTCGCGAGCATTTGATGCACGCGGCGATAGTGGTCGGCCATTTCAGGGTATTCCTGCAAGGCCTGACTAAGAGGCTGCATCGCGACACCCAAGGCCGTGGCCGCCAGGTTGAGCCGCACCCAGTCCCGTCCGGCATTGATCTGATCAAGCCGCGTGTTGCCTTGCGTGGCAAGCCACAGATGCCCCATGGCTGTCTCGGTATTCGCAATCACTGCTGCGATGCCCTGCGTGTAAACCGTGGACGAGGTATCAAGTGTCGCTTCGCGCGTCATGAGGCCGAACGCACCAAGCACCTCGAACATCGGTCCCGAAAAATCGATGCCATCGGGGTTTGCCTCGATCTCGGACTTGCCAATGCGGAACAGATCGACACTTTCCTTATAGGTGTGCGGGGTCTCGATCTCGATCATCAGGGCTTCGGAAGTCAGTTGCCTCAGATTGGCGATGCTTTCTGCATCGACACTGCCTTCGACACGGCCAGAGTGCATCGCCGCCTGAGCGATCCGGTCAACGGTTTCGGGCGTCACGGGGCGGTTCAGGTCAAAGGGTTCCTTGTTTGAGCGGCGTTCCATCACATGCTGGAACAACGGGTCGCGCGCGACCGATGGGTCGGCGCGGAAGGTCGCAACGGCAACGGGACGGCCATCGAGGGCGGCTGCATCCCCGCCTTCGGGAAAAACGGCAAGATCAACGGCAAAGCCGTCCTCTGCGGCCGCCATGACCATCATTTCCAGAAAGCAGCCCAAACCTATCGTGATCTGACGGCTGAACGGGTCGGTGTGCGGCAGCAACCGGTCGCGATCCACGGTCAGGACAACGGTGTCGGGCTGGGACAAATCCACCAGCCACGGCTGCCGGTTATGCGGGTTGGGTGCAAGGATCGCGTAAGACAGCGCCCGCATCCGCGGCTCGGCATAGGTGACGCCTGCCTGATCCCAGGGTGCAAGGGCTGCGGCGGGTGATCGGGTCGCAATCGTCCCGACAGTGGCTGTTGCGGCAAGGATCACCCCGCCACCTGTAAGTGAGAGAAATTTGCGGCGGTTCATGTCAATCTCCATTTAGTTCGATTTCGCACCAAATCAGATAGTGCGAAATCGAACTAAAAGCAAGAGGTCCAGAAAGAACTGGCGATTGCGGCGCGGCATTGCCAATCTGCGCAGACAGCCGAGTCCGTTCCGAAAGCCGCGTGATGCAATTCAACCTCAAACAGCTTGAAGCCTTTGTCTGGGTCGCGGACCTGCAAAGCTTCCGCCGTGCGGCTGAGCGGTTGAACACCACGCAACCCAATATCTCTGCCCGAATCTCCAAACTGGAAGAGGCGCTGGGCGCTGCCCTGATGACCCGCGATGCGGGGGCGGTGCGGTTGACGGCCAAGGGGCAAGAGCTGCTCGCCCACGCGCGCCGTGTGCTGGACGCGACGGATGGGCTGGCAGCGGCAGCGGATCAGAAGACGCTTACGACAGGCACCCTGCGGTTGGGCGTGACCGAGATGGTCGTGCATACATGGCTGCGGGCCTATCTGCGCGCGCTCAACCACAAATTCCCGCGCCTCAGCGTCGAGGTCACTGTCGATTTTTCGGTCCATCTGGAAAAGATGCTGTCGGACCGGACGATCGATCTTGCCCTGCAAAACGAACCCTTCGCGCGCGCTTTCAGCGGGCAGGTCGAGATCGGGTCATATCCGCTGGTCTGGGTTGCTGCTGCGGGGCTGACACGGGAGCGTGCGCTCTCGGACCGTCTGCTTGGCGACCATGCGATCCTGACCCATGCCCGCGATACGCGGCTCTATGACGAGATCGCCGCGCATTTCGCGACCCGCCGCGATGTCAGCCCGCGCCTTGTGCCCTCAACCAACCTCGCGCTTTGTCAGACGATGACGCTCGACGGTTTGGGGATCGCGGCATTGCCCGAGGCGATGGTGGCCGAAGACATCACCGAAGGGCGACTGGTCGGTCTCGACTACCCTTGGGTGCCGGACCCGCTGCACTTCTTCGCACGCTTTGACGCTGACCGTGCGGCGCAATCGGTCCGGCAAGCGGCTCAGTTGGCAGCTGTGGTGGCGCGGGCGCACGATCACAAAAAGCAATCGAATATATAAATTCAAATAATTGGATTTGATGAAATGGGTCATCTAGCCTGTCCCGCAACAGGGGAGGCATTATGGCCCATCACATCCGACTTGGCGTTGATATCGGCGGCACCTTCACCGACGTGGTGCTGGAGGTCGGGGTTGATCAATTCTCGACCAAAGTGCTCACGACCTATGCCGCGCCCGAGGACGCGATTATCGACGGGATGCATCAGGTCTGCGCCAAAGCGGGGATCGCGCCCACGCAGATTGACCAGATCATCCACGGCACGACGCTGGCCACCAATGCGCTCATTGAACGGCGCGGGGCCAAGACCGCGTTGATCACGACCGAAGGTTTCCGCGATGTGATCGAGATGCGTACCGAAAGCCGTTTTGAGCAATACGACCTGAACCTTGTCCTGCCTGAGCCCCTGCTGCCGCGCCAGCACCGCTTCACGGTCAAGGAACGCGTCGGCGCCAGCGGCGAGGTGCTGATCCCGCTCGGGCGCGCCGAGGTGGAAGCCCTTGCCGATCACATCCGCTCTTACGGGTTCGAGAGTATCGCCATCGGCCTCATGCATTCCTATCTCAATCCCGCGCATGAGCAGATGATCCGCGACGTGCTGGCTGAAAAGCTCCCCGATGTGATGGTCTCTATCTCTTCCGAGGTCTCGCCGCAGATGCGCGAATACGAGCGGTTCAATACGACCGTCGCCAACGCCTACATCAAGCCGCTGATGAAATCCTATCTGGGGCGTCTGAAAGGGCGGCTGGCGGATGAGGGGGCAGATTGCCCGATCTACCTGATGCATTCAGGTGGCGGGATCATCAGCCTTGAAAGTGCTGCCGATTTCCCCGTCCGTCTGGTCGAATCCGGGCCTGCCGGAGGTGCCGTTTTCGCCGCCAACATCGCGGCGCGCTATGGGTTGGACAAGGTGCTGTCCTTCGACATGGGTGGCACCACGGCCAAAATCTGCCTGATCAAGAACCAGACACCCAAAACCGCGCGGGTCTTCGAGGTGGCGCGGACTTACCGTTTCAAAAAGGGCTCGGGCATGCCGATTTCAATCCCTGTGATCGATATGGTCGAGATCGGGGCAGGGGGCGGCAGCATCGCCCATATCGATGCGATGCGGCAGATCAGGGTCGGGCCGGAAAGCGCGGGGTCCGAACCGGGGCCAGCCTGCTACGGGCGTGGTGGAGAGCGGCCAGCGGTGACCGATGCGGACCTGACCTTGGGCAAGCTCGATCCCGACAACTTCGCTGGCGGGTCGATCAAAC
>CAZOMZ010000150.1:0-5048 GCA_964581065.1 uncultured Loktanella sp.
CCCCAAGGGACAGACCCATGCTGGACGCAACATCCCCCTCCTCGCTGCCTGCGCGCCCCGGTGTCGGCTACAAGCCGCAGCACTATGCGCAGATCATGGACCAGCCTGCCGCCCTCGGCTGGCTCGAGGTCCATGCAGAGAACTACATGGGGGACGGCGGCCGTCCCATCGCCCAACTGCGTCATCTGGCCGAGCGCTTCCCCATCTCGGTACACGGCGTGGGTCTTTCCATTGGGGGTGAGGGTAATCTGGACCGCGATCACCTTGCCCGTCTGAAACATCTGGTCGGCTGGCTGAACCCCGCGAGTTTTTCCGAGCATCTGGCATGGTCGACCCATGACAGCCATTTCTTCAACGACCTGCTGCCCCTGCCCTATACCGAAACCACGCTGAAGCGCGTCGCCGCGCACATCAATCAGGTGCAGGACGTGCTTGGGCGTCGGATGCTGCTGGAAAACCCGTCGAGCTATCTCTCCTTTGCTGAATCCGCGATGTCCGAGACCGATTTCCTGCGCGAGATCGTGCGGCGCACGGGCTGTGGCCTGCTGCTGGACGTCAACAACGTCTTTGTCAGCGCAACAAACCTCAAGACCTCGCCGCAGGACTACATCGACGCTTTTCCGCTAGAAGCTGTCGGCGAAATCCACCTTGGCGGCCATGACGAGGACGAAGACGAAACCGGCGCGCCTCTGCTGATCGACAGCCACGGGCGCGAAGTGGTCGATCCGGTCTGGGCGCTTTTGGACTACACATTGGCCCGCTCCGGCCCGAAACCGCTTTTGATCGAGTGGGATACCGACGTGCCGGAATGGCCGGTCCTGAACGACGAAATCGTCAAAGCCGACCAAGCGCTTTCGCTGGTGTCAGCATGACCTCGGTATCCCAGACACAGTTTCGTGCAGCGATGCTTGATCCGGCGCTGGCTGTCCCCGAAGGCATCGTCAATCCGGATGGGGCGCAGGCGTCCAAGCGGTTTGACGTCTACCGCAACAACGTGGCCGTCAGCCTTTCGGATGCGCTGGAAACGGCCTTCCCTGTCGTCCGCAAGCTGGTTGGCGAAGACTTCTTCCGCGCGATGGCGGGCGTCTATCTGCGCACCCATCCGCCCAAGACCCCGCTGATGATGTTTTACGGCGAGGCGATGCCGCAATTCCTCGGACGGTTCGGCCCGACCAAGAAATTCGCCTACCTGCCGGATGTGGCAAAGGTCGAACTGGCCCTGCGCCATGCCTATCACGCGGCAGACGCCACACCCGTCGATCCGCAGGCCTTGGGGACAATTGCCCCTGATGCGCTGATGGAGGTGAAGCTTGGACTCGCGCCTGCCGTGCAGACAATCACATCCGATTATCCGATCCATGCGATCTATCGGGCGAACACGCAAGGCGATGCGCCGAAACCGGTGATGCAGGCCGAGTCCGTGTTGGTGACACGTCACGGGTTCGATCCGCAAATCCACCTTATCAATGCCGCAGGTGCCGCCTGCATCGAGACCCTGCGCAAGGGCAGGTCCCTTGGCCATGCGCTCGCCTCGGGTGACGACACGCTCGACCTTGGTGCGGTACTGGGGCTGCTTCTGGCCCAGGGCGCAGTGATTGAAATTTTCTGAAAGGCCAAGACTATGACCTCGCTTCCTCTGACCAATCTGGCACGGCCGATCAACCGCATGGGCGACGAAGTGCTGCCGCTTCTGGCCCGCCTTGTGTTTGCGGGTGTGCTATTGGTTTATTACTGGAATTCGGGCCAGACCAAGCTGGGCGACGGCATCTTCGGGATCTTCAATCCGTCACTGGGCGCCTATGCGCAGATCTTCCCAAAGCAGATGGAGGCAGTCGGTTATGACGTCTCGCAACTGGGCCTGTTTCATTGGGCCGTCGTCGTCGCAGGGACATTGGCCGAATTCATCCTGCCCCTGCTGATCGTGATCGGCCTCCTGACGCGCCTTGCCGCATTTGGTATGATCGGCTTTGTCGTGGTGCAGTCGCTGACCGATCTCTTCGGGCATGGCGGGATTGCCCATGTCGAAACCTTTGGCGCATGGTTTGACGGAGCATCGGACGCGCTGATCCTTGATCAACGCGCCTTCTGGATCCTTGGTTTGCTGATCCTGGTCTTCAAGGGCGCAGGTGCGCTGTCAGTAGACAGGCTCCTGTTCAGAAGTGCGCCTTAGGCTCGTCCGGTTTACCGGCGGCAATCGCAAGAATACCGCCCAAGCCAACAAAGCCGATCGGGAACATGGTGCCCACGTTAAAGCCGAAGGCCGCATAAAAGAAGAAGCAGCTGACCAGCATCAGAATACCGCCCCAAAGCGCGCGCGCTTTGGCCATGGCGCCACCGGCGATTGCCAGAAGCGGTGCGATAAAGCTCGCAAACCGGATAAAGCCCGGGTTCTCCAGAAAGCCGAAAATCTCTCCAACTTCGTTGTGACGTTCGGACAGCTCGGCATAGCCGTAGCCGAACAGGCCAACAATAATACCGATCAGGCCACCGATGATGCCCAGAATGCTTGCGGCGTTGCGCATGAGGTTCTCCTTACTGCTCTTGTCCTGACATATGCGCCTCAGGCGCTGTCGCCAAGGTATTTTGCCTGTACGTCCGGCTTCCAGCCAATCGTCCACATCCCTTCATGGGAAATGGCAGGTCGTTTCATCAACGTTGGATGGGCCTTGAGCAAAGACAATGTATCGGCGCCACGCTCTGCTTCGGACAGGCCGCGCCAAGTGGTCGAGGCGCGGTTGATGCTGGCATCCCCGAAGGCCGCCACGATCGCCGCAAGATCTGCATCGGCAACGCCGTCGGCCCTGACATCGACGATCTGGAAGTCGTATCCGGCTGCGGCCAGAGCCTTTTGCGCCTTTCGGCAGGTGTCGCATGATTTGAGTCCAAAAAAGCGCATTTTGCCTCCTATTTGTGCAACCTTCGGCTGAAGTCGGCCGATCCGTGCAGTGTCAATTGCGTTTTACATAATTTTTGTAATCCTCATTTCCAAGGCATCTGGCAGCGGCGTTCTGCGACCAGGGCCTTGAAGACAAAGGAGAACGGACATGCCAAGTGGCACCGTAAAGTGGTTCAATACAACCAAAGGATACGGGTTTATCGCACCCGATGGTGGCGGTACCGATATTTTTGTACATATTTCAGCAGTGGAGCAATCGGGGCTGACCGGGCTGGCGGACAACGAAAAGGTCACGTTTGACTTGATCGAAGGCCGCGACGGGCGCCAGATGGCCGGAAATATAGCCAAAGCGAGCTAAGCCAAAAAACGTCGCCGGAAGGAACCGCATGGCCCGCGCCGCGCGGATCAGTATTTCTTGTCCGGCATCCGGCTGCGCACCAGTTCGCGCAGGTCCGTGTCCTGCATCGGGCGGGCCCGTTCCTCTTCTTTGCGCATCGCTTCGTCGAAGGCCTGTTGGCGGGACCCGACCTCGTTGCGTTTCCTGACATAGACAAGCACAGCGCCGGCGCATTGCAGGCTGAAAAAGAACAGAAAAAGCAGCAGAACGATCCCGATCAGGACATAGGCATCGGTGCCGATTGTGCCGAAATCCGAGAACTCGTCGAAGGTTGCCATCATCTGCAAATCAAGGAGCGCGGCGGGTGCGATGCCGAGGACGCTGACGATGTAGATGGCCAGCGGGACGGCGGCGGTGAGGCCGACCTGGGACAGCAGGACAAGGGCGAAGACGGCGGCGAAACCGCTGCCGAAACCGTAGAACGGCGTGTGGGGCCGGCCGCTGGGGTCCGCGCCGACAGAGGCGCCGGCGAAGGGCACCAGCAGGGCAGAGCGCAGGGCGAAGGCGGCAAGGGCCACAACACCAATCATCGCCCATGTCAGCAGCGGGCTGATGTCGAGCAGCTGGGCCATCAGGGCCTCTTCATCGGTGAGGTCCATGGCCAGCAGCTCACGCGGCGAGAGGCCGGTCAGCACAAGGAAGAGCCCCGCACAGATGGCCAGCAGCACGAGCATCGCCACGGCCTCGAAAAAACCGTAGCCGATGGCGGGTTTCATCATGCCCAGATAGGTGTTCCTCGGCTTGATGTGATGGGCCTGCAGCCCGACCCTGAGGCCGACCATGACGGGGACCACGCTGGCACCGACACCGAAGGCCACCATGATCAGGATCGCGATAAAGGGCGAGATCAGCCCCGCCACAAAGAACAGGATCACGGCAAGAAAGGCGAATGCAATCAAAGAGATGATCAGCGCCGGCAGCGCGATGGCAAAGCGCCAGAGAATGGAAAATGAAAAGGGAAAGGCGCGCAGAAAAATCACCGGATGGCTCCGTTCATTAGTGGTTCATCTGCACTATGCGCCGGAAATCCGGGTGAGAAAACGAAAACTCTGCGGCAACTTCGGGGCGGCGCCGGACCGCCTGCCCCATGGCGTCACAAACGCGGCACCAGAACCCCTGCCATGAGCACCGCCCAGGCGATGGTCATCCAGCCGAGCGAGCTGACCGGCAGGGCCACCAGATTGACCCCGACCAGCGGCAAAAGACCCAGCACGCCGCAGACGAATGAGGCGATGAAGATGGTGAGTGAGGGGCGGCTGCGGCGCATGATGTATCCTTTCGCGGGGCGGTCTGGGCGGCAGGCTAGCGCAGACGGCGGGGCGCGTCATCTGCCCATTGGCGCAACGCGCGGTGGGGGGATCGGGCGGCGGGAGGCGCGGGGCGGCGAAAAACGGTTAATTTCAGGGGAAATTGCCGGTTCCGGCCTGTCGGCATCGCGTCGGCACAACGTCGGCATTACGTCGGCGGAGACGGTGCCCGATCGTGGTTAACGGCCCGTGCGGTGGGGCTTTGTGAAGAAAGGGTTACCGCCGTGCGGTGGGGTCAGCGGGTGGTAAGGGGTTTGCGGGATGGTGGGGGTGAAGCGGATTGGTGTGTGGTCGGATCACATCGGGTTTCGCTGGCGAAACGCGATGTGAAGTTTTTTTGGTGGGGGTGAGGGCCGTCTTGCAAACGATCCGTTGGATCGTTTGAGGCCCGAACGGGCGGAGCCCCGGGAGGGCCGTCTTGCAAACGATCCGTTGGATCGTTTGAGGC
>CAZOMZ010000151.1:0-2543 GCA_964581065.1 uncultured Loktanella sp.
AGAAGCCTTCACGCGCATCAGGTGCGTTCTTCAGAACGGCCTCCTGCTGGTTGCCGTCGGTGACAACATCCTCACGGCGCTTGAGCCGTTGCGGGGTGACAGAGGTCATCGGTTCGACGCCCTCGACATCGACCTCGCTCAGCTGTTCGATAAAGCCGAGGATCGCGTTGAATTCGGATGCCAGTGCAGGCAATGCGTCGTCTTCCACCTTGATGCGGGCCAGTTTGGCCACGCGGCGGGCGGTTTCTGTGTCGATCGACATGGGGAAACTCTCCGGTAAATCTTCGGGATGCGTTTATCGCCCTGCGGGGCCAGTCGCAAGCATATGGCGCGTGTAAACATGGATCATCCAGCCCAGCATGATGCCATTGAGCACGTGCCAGAGGAAATGCGTGCCCAAAGGCAGCGTTTCGCACAGGATTTCATCAACAGACCGCAGCGAAATTGAAATCGTCAGGATTGCCGCCCCGATCAAAAAGCCCGAGGCGATTCCGGGCCGATCCCGCAGCGGATAGGCGTAGATGCACAGCAACAGCGGCACCGTCCAATAGAAATTCGAAATCTGAAAGAACGGAAGCTGTTGTGTGACCCAGACCACTGCCGCTGCATAAGGAAAGAAACCGCAAGTGGCGATAGCCGCTACCCAGCCCCGCATGCCCACCACATCGCGGTTTACCGCAAAGAGATAGACGAGGATGAAAAGTCCAATAGGCACGACATCCGCCGTCATCGCCCAAAGCGTTGCATGTGTGTGAAAGAGATAGCTGCCGACACCAATGGCAAACAGAATGACCAAGAGCAGCCGCGCCATAGGCACACCTGCGCTGCGGCGCCAGAGGATCAGTGCCGCAATGATAAAGGCCAGGTTGGTCACTGCATTGACCGGCTCGGACCAGTAGGTCAGGTCCGTCCGCTCGCAGTATCCGTCAAATTGCGCAGACCAATCCATTTTGTCCCTCGCTGATTCCGCTCTATCCTGTTGCACGACATAGGGAGGCAATCATGAAAATCACCTGGCTCGGACACTCCAGTTTCCGCATCGAGATCGAAGACGCAGTCTTGCTGGTCGATCCATGGCTGACAGGCAATCCGGTTTTCCCCGAGATCGCCCGCGCGCAAGCCTTGAGCGGCGCAACGCATATCCTGATTTCGCATGGGCATGGTGACCACACTGCTGACGCACTGACCATCGCGAAGGATCAAGGCATCCCGATCTACTGCATTCACGAACTGTCAGAGCTTTGGGGAGGCATGAACGGCATTGACTGTGTGGGATTCGGCAAGGGCGGAACCGTCAACGCGGGCAATGCGCAGGTCTCGATGGTCAATGCCAGTCATTCATCCAGTCTCGACGGCAATGGCAAGGTAGAAGCTGCAGGATCAGAAGCGGGCTTTATGATCACCGGCGAGGGACACCGCATCTACTTCAGCGGCGACACCGATATCATGGCAGACATGGACTGGATGGGCGATTTCTATAACCCCGATATCGGCATCCTGTGCTGTGGTGGTCACTACACCATGGGAATGGAAGGTGCTGCCTATGCCGCCAAGCGCTACTTCAACTTCAAGACCGTGATCCCCTGCCACTACAAGACCTTCCCGCTGCTGGCGCAATCCGCGCAGCCGCTGGTCGATGCCCTGCCGGATGTCGATGTGAAAACGCCCGAGGTGATGGAAACCATCGAAATCTGATCGCAAAGTCTCGCCGAGACTTTGGCGGCAATTCCTCGATGGGAATTGCTATCTCTTGGCGGCGAAGAAGTCCTTGAGCAGGGCTTCTGACGCTGCCGCATCCAGACCGTCATAGACCTCGGGGGCGTGGTGGCACTGCGGATGGGTAAAGACCTTTGGCCCCTGTGCCACGCCGCCCGACTTGGGGTCACTGGCCCCGTAGTAGAGCCGCGCAATGCGTGCGTTGCTGATCGCAGCCGCGCACATCGGACAGGGCTCAAGCGTGACATAGAGGTCGTATCCCGTCAGCCGCTCCTGCCCCAAGGCTGCACAGGCGGCACGGATCGCGAGCATCTCGGCATGCGCGGTGGGGTCGTTCAACTCACGGGTGCGATTGCCTGCCTTTGCCACGACGCCCTCCGGCCCGACGATGACCGCGCCCACAGGCACCTCGCCTCGTGCTGCGGCGGCGCGGGCCTCGTCCATGGCGATATGCATGTGGCTGCGGAACTCCATCCTTATGTCATGCATGCGCAGCACCCCCTAAGCAAGAGCGTTGCAAGCCCCCTGCCCTGCGCTTATGGCAGGGATATGAGCAATGACACCCCACCCACCGGCGACCGGATCGCCAAAGTCCTCTCGCGCGCGGGCATCGCCAGCCGCCGCGAAGCCGAGCGCATGATCGAGGCAGGCCGCGTCAGCGTGAACGGCAAGGTCATCACCTCGCCTGCGCTGAATGTCACCGACAAGGACCGGATCGTTGTGGACGGCAAGGAAGTTGGCGAACCTGAACCACCGCGCATCTGGCTTTATCACAAGCCCGCAGGCCTCGTGACAACCGAGCGGGACGAAAAAGACCGCGAGACGGT
>CAZOMZ010000151.1:2643-5009 GCA_964581065.1 uncultured Loktanella sp.
TTCGACCGCCAGCAAGGGGCAAACGCCTGGCTCACGGTGTCCTTGCGCGAAGGCAAGAACCGCGAGATCCGCCGCGCGATGCAGGCCATTGGCGTGACCGTCAACCGGCTCATCCGTGTCAGCTATGGCCCGTTCCAATTGGGTGCCCTGAAGGCGGGCGAGGTTGAAGAACTGCGCCAGCGCGTCGTGCGTGACCAGCTTGGCCTGAGCCAGAAACCCGCCCTGCAACGTACGCGCAAACCTGCCAGCCGCCCTTCAAGGGGGAAAAAGCGGGGCGATTAACCCCTTGTTCATGTTGAGCCATCGTGCATTCTGTCACCTGACTGGCAACTGCGCGGCGACTGAGGGGGAAGCGCAATCCTTGCGGTCGCGATGGCGCGGGATGCGACAAAGCGGCATGTGGTATGTTCCCTCGTAAATTTCGCGTGAATGCCTATCTGGATGGATGAAGAAACCGGCAAAGTGACTTTGGCATGATCCGATTGATCCTGATCGCAGCTTTTATCGCCGTTCTGGCGATTGCAGTGACCGCTGCGCTGGGGACAGTGCGGGTGTTGGCCGATGCCGACCACGAAAGGGATGACGGTATGCTGCCCGGAAGACTGAACCGGATAACCTATGTCTTGTTATTGATCCTGCTGTTCGGCGTGGCCTCGGGCCTGCTGGGGGCTGCGTAATGGCGCAACGCTTTGGCGGCAAATACAGCCCCGACAGGGCAGGCACGGGATCGCCCGGCTCTGCAAAGGAGATGCGGCGCGTGAAGGCGGCGGGCGGGCGGGCAAAGCTGCTTTATCTGCCTCCACTGGTCCTTGTGCTGACGTCGCTCGGGGACGGACCGGTCACGCTTGTCACTGCGCTTGTCGGTGCTGCTGTTCTGTCGCTCGCCGCATGGCTGTTGCAAGAGGGGCTCGAGGCCGAAGCCGCCTACAACGCCCGCAAGGTCGCACGCCGCCCTGCCGTTCCGCGCAAGATGCTGGCCTCCGCCCTGACGGGGATCGGAGTGGCGATAGCCGCCTATACCGGCGACAGCGGGATCATCGGATCTGTGCTTTACGGGGTTGCGGCACTTGGGCTGCACGTTGTGACCTTTGGCATCGACCCCATGACCAACAAACGCATGGAAGGTGTGGACACTTTCCAGCAAGACCGCGTCGCCCGCGTGGTGGACGAGGCAGAGGCGCATCTTGGCACAATGAAAGGCCAGATCGACGCATTGAACGACCGTCGCCTCAGAGAGCGTGTAGAGGACTTCCAGACCATCGCCCGCCGCATGATCCGCACGGTCGAGGAAGACCCGCGCGACCTGACCGGCGCGCGGAAATATCTGGGCGTTTACCTGATGGGTGCACGGGACGCGACGATCAAATTTGTCGATCTCTACCGCCGCAACAAAGATGCCGAGGCCCGCGCCAGCTATGAATCCCTGCTGGACGACCTGCAACAGAACTTCACTGCCAGAACCGAGCGCATGATGCTTGATGATCGCAGTGACATGGACATTGAAATCAACGTATTGCGTGACCGCCTTCAGCGCGAGGGCGTGCACATCAACAACAAGGGAACCTAGCTTATGTCAGAGAATGTGCGCCAGAAGGCCGAAGCCGCGCTTGCCGAGGTCGAGAAAGTCACAGCAGTGGTGCTGCCCGAACCAAAGGGCGAACTGATCACGATCGAACAGGCCGATGCACCGACCACCGCCGAGATTGAAAAGCGGATGGCCGAGATTGATGTCACAGACACCAATTCCATCGTCGCCTTCGGGTCATCTGCACAGGCCGAATTGCAGCAGATCAGCCAGTCGATGCTGGCCGGTGTGCGCAACAAGGACGTTGGCCCTGCTGGCGACAGCCTGCGCAACATCGTCACGACAATCCGTGGTTTCTCGATTTCCGAACTGGATGTCCGCCGCAAGCAAAGCTGGTGGGAGCGTCTTCTGGGCCGCGCCGCGCCTATGGCCAAATTCGTCGCCCGCTTCGAAGAGGTGCAGGGCCAGATCGACAAGATCACCGATGACCTGCTGCGCCATGAACATGTGCTGCTGAAAGATATCGAAAGCCTCGACGTCCTTTATGACAAGACCCTCGCCTTCTATGACGAGCTGGGTCTCTACATCGCCGCCGGTGAAGCCAAGATCGCCGACCTCGACGCCAACACCATTCCGGCCAAAGAGGCCGAGGTACAGGCCGCCCCCGAGGAACAGGCTGTGATGAAAGCACAGGAGTTGCGTGATCTGCGTGCCGCCCGCGACGATCTGGAGCGCCGTGTCCATGACCTCAAACTGACCCGTCAGGTCACGATGCAGTCGCTGCCCTCGATCCGTCTGGTGCAGGAAAATGACAAGTCGCTGGTGACCAAGATCAACTCGA
>CAZOMZ010000152.1:0-4941 GCA_964581065.1 uncultured Loktanella sp.
ATTTCGGGATGACGACCGAAGAACTGGCGATCTGGTTCGGGATCATGGTGCTGATTGTGGTCGAGGTCGGGTTGATCACGCCGCCTGTCGGGATGAACCTTTTCATCATCAACAGCATGGACCGTGCCACGCCGATGACGGCCACCTATAAATCGGTGCTGTTCTTTGTCGGGTCCGATGTGGTCCGCGTGATCATCCTGCTCATGTTTCCGGTGATCACACTGGTCCTGATCTAGCTGCGCGGGGCCGGTTGCCCGTTCAGCGTGATGTCACAGGGCAGGGCCTTTTCCATCACGCGCTGGGCGTTGGGGATGTCATTGCCTTCGGCGCGGCGTGTGGCGACCAGAGACGACAGGTTCATGCTTAGCCAGCGCTGGATCAGACGGGCGCGCAGCTCTGGCAGGGGCACGTCCACGCGCACTGACAAATCCCACAAGGGCGCGAGCTTGCGCCAGGGGTCTTCGTCGAACATCAGGTAGTTGCCTTCGACGATCACCACGCGCGCCGCTGCGGGCACGGCGACCGCTCCGGCAATGGCCAGATCACGCGGGCGGTCAAAGAGGGGGGCAAAAACCTCTTCGCCGGTCTTGAGCGCCGCGACCATCCGCAAAAAGCCGGGTGCGTCGAATGTCTCGGGTGCGCCCTTGCGTGGCCGCAGCCCGCGCGCGTCCAGAATGGCATTGTCGAGGTGAAATCCATCCATCGGCACAACGACGGCCTTGCGCCCCTGCGCATTCAGGCGGCGTGCCAGTTCGGATGACAGCGTCGACTTGCCACTGGCAGGTGCGCCTGCAATCCCGACAAGAAACCGCGCGCTGTCCTGATCCAGGACACGCTCGGCCAGTGTGTTGACGTGGTTGGTGAGTGTATTCACGGAGTCTCTGCCTCTTGATGGGGGCCTTGCCCTCTTTTGCCCCGAGATTAGCGGGAAGTGAACGCTGAGGCGACAGTTTTTCTGCATCTGCAATGGCAATGCAGGGCGGTGCTGCCTAAGCTATAGGCAGAAACGAGGGGAAACCTGCAGCGTGACACGTCTACGCAAGATCTGGCGGCTACTGATGGCGGTCTGGCAGACCGCCAGCGAAAAGCATCTTGGGCTGATTGCGGCCGGCGTGGCCTTTTTCGGAATGTTCGGCATTTTTCCGGCCATGGCGGCGGTCATCGCGGTCTTCGGGCTGGTGGCTGATCCGGTGGTCATTGCCGAGCAGATGTCACTGATGGAAGGGATCATTCCGCCGGATGCCTACCGGTTGCTGTCGGTGCAGATCAACCGTCTGGTGCTGGCGCCGTCGGATGCGCTGGGTTGGGCAACGGTGGTGTCGATCGTGTTGGCGCTCTGGTCGGCGCGCGCGGGTGTTGGTGCGCTGATTGGCGGGCTGAATGCGATTGCGGGCCAGCGCGTGCGCAACAGCATCTGGCAGGTGATTGTGGCGCTGATCCTGACGGTTGTGCTGGTTGCGCTTGCCATTGTGGCAATGATGACCGTGGTGGTCGTGCCTGTCGTGCTGGCCTTTATCCCTGTCGCCAATTCGACCGCTTGGCTGCTAGAGGGCCTGCGCTGGTTGATCGCACTGGGTGTTCTGGTGCTGGGGCTGAGCCTGCTTTACCGCTTCGGACCCGCCCGTATCGGCGGGCGGGGGCGCTGGATCACCGTCGGTGCTGTGGTGGTTGTGGTGCTCTGGGTTGCAGCCTCGGTCGGTCTGTCGTTCTACCTGACGAATTTCGGCAGCTATAACGAAGTCTATGGTTCGATCGGGGCAGTCATCGGCCTGCTGCTGTGGCTTTATGTCAGTGCCTATCTCGTGCTGCTTGGCGCGGCACTCAACGTGCATGTGCACAGCAGCTGGCGCGCTGCACCCCAACAGGAACACCCTCTGGAAGCCTAGGTGACGCGCGCCATCTGTTTGTAGGCAGGATCGTCCCAAAGCCTGTTGCCGATCACATCCGCTATGATCGCCACGGCCTTGGCGACGTCATCGGCATCAATAAAGAGCGGGGTGAACCCAAAGCGCATGATATCGGGCGCACGAAAATCCCCGACAAGCCCGCGTGCGATGCAGGCCTGCATTGCGGCATAGCCTTGGGCAAATGAAAACGAGACCTGACTGCCGCGCCGGTGCGGATCGCGCGGACTGGCAAGTGTCAGTTCAGGGCAGGCGGCTTCGACACCTGCGATAAACTGCTCTGTCAGGGCGATGGATTGGGTGCGGATGGCCTGCATATCGACCTGATCCCAGATATCGAGCGCGGCGTCCAAAGCCGCCAGTTGCAGCACAGGCGGCGTGCCGACCCGCATCCGTTCAATCCCCGCGCCGGGGCGATAGGCTGGCTCAAAGGCAAAGGGGGCGTCATGCCCCAGCCATCCTGACAATGCAGGGCGCACGGTGCCCGCATGGCGGGGTGCCACATAGATAAAGGCGGGCGCACCCGGGCCTGCGTTGAGGTATTTATAGGTGCAGCCCACGGCGAAATCGGCGTGGCAGCCTGCCAGATCAACCGGAAAGGCCCCTGCGGAATGCGCCAGATCCCAGACCGTGACGGCCCCCGCCGCATGCGCCTTGGCTGTCAGCGCCGCCATGTCATGCAGGCGGCCAGTGCGGTAGTCGGCTTGCGTCAGCATCAAGACCGCGAGGGTGTCGTCGATATTCTGGGCAACGTCTTCGGGGTCCACAACGCGCAGCTCGTAGCCGCGATCCAGCGACTTCAGCAGACCTTCGGCCATATAGATATCTGAGGGAAAGTTGCCGTTGTCGGTCAGAACAACCTTGCGCTCCGGCACCAGATCAAGCGCCGAGGCCAGCGCCTGATAGACCTTGATCGACAGCGTGTCGCCCACAACCGTATGCCCCGCCTCTGCGCCGATCAGCCGTCCGATCCGGTCGCCGAAGTCGGATGGCTGCGCCATCCACGCGGCGCGGTTCCAGCCGGTAATGACCATCTCGCCCCATTCGTCGGTAACCGTGCGGGCCACACGCGCCGCTGTCGTCTTGGGCAACGGCCCAAGCGAATTGCCGTCGAGATAGATCATCCCTTCGGGCAGATGAAAAAGGGCCTTTGTCGCTGCAAAATCCATCGTCAGACCTGCCCGCCTGAAATCTGGATTGTCTGCGCGTTGATACTGCGCGCCCCGTCCGAGCAAAGCCACATGGCGGCGGCTGTCGTTTCGTCCACCTCCAGCAGACGCCTGTGGCGGTTGCCCTTGGCGATGATATCGACGGCACCCGCCTCATCCACACCGAAGCGGCGCATCAGGCCGGGGATCTGGTTTTGCACAATGGCGGTGTCCACATAGCCCGGACAGATCGCGTTAAAGGTGATGGGGCGGCGCATGTATTCTTCGGACAGACCACGGACCAGGCCGATGACCCCGTGTTTGGTAACAGTATAAGGAATCGCGTTTTTGAGGCCGCGCACGCCCGCGATGGAACTGATCACGATCATGCGGGCAGGAGTGTCAGGAGCAAGCGTGGCCAAGGACGCCTGAAACGTCAGGAACACCCCATCAAGATTGATCCGCATGGTGCGGTGCCAATCGTCCAAGGTGATCGTCTCGAATGGCCCGCCTTCGGCGATCCCGGCGTTGGCCACACAGATTTGCACAGGCCCGCGTGCGGCAGCGGCCGAAGCAATCCCGTCGCGCACCGATGCCTCGTCTGCCACATCCATCACCAGCGGATGAATGCGCGGGTTCTCCGCTGCCACAGCTTCCAGAGGGGCCGCGCGGCGTCCGGTGATCGTCACGTCTGCGCCTGCATCGGCCAGCGCCCTTGCGATGTCTTCTCCGATGCCCGTGCCACCGCCGGTGACAAGGGCGTGCTTGCCCGCATGTTCCATGTGATGTCTCCCTTTGGCACCCATGCTAGCGGAGCCGCGGGCATGGACAAGGGCAAAGCACCGCGCCAGAGTGGATGCATGAAATGGATTGACCTGCCGCCCGTCTGGCTTGCCTTTGCCCTCTTGCTGACTTGGGGGATCGCGCAGGTGCAGCCGGTATCTTTCGCCCTTGGTGGGCCCTTGACCGACTTTCTTGGTGGGCTGCTCGTCGGTGGCGGGTTGGTGCTGATCCTGCTGGCGGCTTACGAGATGCGCCGGAGGAAGACGACGATCATTCCGCATATGGAGGCCGACCATCTGGTCACCACCGGTATCTTCAAGCGCAGCCGCAATCCGATCTATCTGGGTGACACGCTGATCCTTGCCGGGCTCGCCCTGCGTTGGGACGTGCCGATCGCCCTTCTGCTGGTGCCATTATTCATGTTCACCATAACGCAACGTTTCATCTTGCCCGAAGAAGACCGCCTGCGGCGCAAGTTTCGCGCAGATTTTGCGCGCTATTGCGAGAAAACGCGCCGCTGGGCCTGATCTGAGCGTGGCAAAGCGGCACTGTTAGCGCCTGACATGATATGTCATGGCAGCCATTCCCTTGTGAAATATTCTTTCGCGCTATAATCCAAGGCCAACGTAAGATTTGAGACGGGGGATGCTCAGTGAAAATCGGGACGCCAAAAGAAATCATCGAGGGCGAGAACCGGGTCGCGATGACACCGGCTTCGGCCAAGGACCTGCAGAAACTTGGCTATGACTGTGTGATCGAGACGGGGGCCGGTGCTGCTGCCGGATTCTCGGATCAGACCTATAAGGACGCAGGCGTTGAAGTGGTGAAAACCGCAGCGGCGCTGTACAAGGCGGCGGACATCGTTGCCAAGGTGCGCCCGCCAGAAGACGTCGAGATCAAGCGCCTGCGCGAAGGTCAGACGCTGATTTCCTTCTTCTATCCTGCGCAGAACAAAGAGCTGATGGAAGCCGCCAACGCCAAGGGCGCCACCGTCATCGCCATGGACATGGTGCCGCGTATTTCCCGCGCGCAGAAGATGGACGCGCTGTCCTCGATGGCCAATATCGCGGGCTACCGCGCGGTGATCGAAGCGGGCAACAATTTCG
>CAZOMZ010000153.1:0-4940 GCA_964581065.1 uncultured Loktanella sp.
ACCTGTCCATCCTGTTTGGCGCTCAGGTAGCGTGGTTGCCAGCCCGTGCCGGTGCCGACCGAGCCGCTGTCCTCCAGCGCCTTGAGAAAGCGGTAGGTGGTGAACGGGTCGAGCGGACGGCCGCCATCGTCCACCTCGGGACAGGCGCAGGCATCCCAATCGGCCGGATCAATTGCGTTGATCGTCGGATGGGCGGTGATTTCGATGGGGCTATCGCTCATGAGGTGCAACTTGGGGGGCAACCCCGTGTGGTCAAGCCAGATAGCCTTCGAATGTCACATTATCGACGATGCGGCGGGCATCGGCCTCTTCTTTGGCGGACCGGATGGTCCATGTCAGGATCGCGGCACCTTTGGCTTTCAGTTCGGCCACGCGCGGGCGGTCGAGGTCGGTGCTTTCGTGGCTGATGAAGCAGGCGCCGACGCGGTCATAATCGGGAATGTCGCGCAGGATATCGCGGGTCGGGCCGGGGACTTCGGGCCACCATTGCGCCTCGTAGCTCGAGGTGGTGATGCCGCGCGGGATGTCGGGGGCGATTTCGGCCAGCACTGCTACGCTATGCGGGTTGAAGGACATCAGTGCGACATCGCCCTGATAGCCCGCCAGTGCCGTGACCGTCGCCTCTTCCAAGGTGCCGACATTCGGCCCCATCTCGCCGTCCTGATCCTTGAGCTCGATCAGCAGGGGCACGCGGCCAGCGACCTGTGCCAGCACATCATCCAGCGCGGGGATTGTGCCGCCGTCGTCTTTCAGTTGGATCTGTTCCAGTTCCGCACGCGTACGGTCCCGCACCGGGCCTGTTTCGGCGGTCAGCCGGTCGAGCAGGTCATCGTGAAAGACCATTGCGTGCCCGTCTGCCGAAAGCTGCAAATCCATCTCGATCCCATAGCCCTTCTGCATGGCGACCTGGATCGACTTGCGGCTGTTCTCGACCCGCCCGGCCTTGCGGTCGTGCAGGGCGCGGTGGGCGAGCGGGATCGTCAGGAAGCTGGCGGGCAGGGTCATGCGATCTGGAAGATGGCTTCGATCTCGACGGCAACGCCGAAGGGCAGGCTGGCGGCACTCACAGCCGAGCGCGCGTGGCGCCCCTTGTCGCCCAAGGCGGCGACCATAAAGTCGGAGGCGCCATTGATCACCTTGGGCTGGTCGCCGAATTCAGCGGTCGAGTTCACAAAGCCCACCAGTTTGACCACGCGCACAAGGCGGTCGATGTCGCCACCGCAGGCGGCCTTCAACTGTGCAAGCAGGCTGATCGCGCAAGCCTTGGCCGCGGCGGCACCGGCCTCGGCGTCCATGTCATCGCCCAGCTTGCCTTTGATCATGCCATCGGCATTGGCTGAAATCTGACCGGAGACATAGACCATGTCGCCCGCGATCACGTAAGGCACGTAGTTCGCCGCCGGGGCAGGCGCGTCGGGCAGGGTCACGCCGAGTTCGGCAAGTTTGGCTTCGATGGTGCTCATGGTGTCCTCCAGTGTGTCGCGCAGACGCTATCGGGCAAAGCGGGCAGGTGCAATCGGGACCTGCGGCAGCGGCAGGCGAAAACGGTCGTGGATGGCCTGCATTTCCACCCCATGCGTGGCACTGAAGTGACAACCCGCGGGTGAAGCGGCAGGGGATCGCGCAAGTGGTGCGGAAATCGTTGTGCGGTCTTGCGGTTTGACCCAAAATCAACGCCATGACCCATTCTGCTGCCCTGCGCTTTGGCGCTGCCTTTGCCCTTCTGCCTGTCGCGCTTGCCGCCGGTCCTTTTGACGGGGTCTATAAACAGACCAGCAATGCCGAATGCGCGCTTGTCGGTGTCGACGGCGGGGCGTTGAAGATCGAAGACGGGATCTTCTACGGGGTCGAGGTCGAGTGCCGCATGACCAATCCGGTCGAGATCGAAGGCATGACCGCGACGCTGTATAACATGGCCTGCATTGGCGAAGGGTCGACGTGGGAAGAGCGCGCCATCCTGATGCAGGATGCGCAGGAACCCGGTCTGCTGATGATCTGGGACGGCTACGCCTTCCGCTATGAACGCTGCGAGGAAGGCGACTACTAGTCTAGTTGCCCGCCGCCCCGCCAAGGATGTTTTCCAGCAGGTTCAGCACCTGCTGGTCCTGCACCACGCCACCTTCGCTCTGGATCAGGCCCGTTTCGAAGGGCCGTTGCGGAACGATCATCGGCAGGGCTGTCGGCGTCCGGCCCTCCAGCACACGGATCATCGTCTCGCGCCAGATCGTTGCGGGCAGCCCGCCGCCCGTCACGCCGGTCAGGCGGCGGTTGTCATCATAACCCATCCAGACACCGGTCACATAATCGCCCGTAAAGCCGATGAACCATGCATCCCGCGACCCTTGGGTCGTGCCGGTCTTGCCTGCGATCTGCCAGCCGTCGATGCGGGCGCGCTGTCCGGTGCCCTGTTCGACAACCTTGGACATCATCCACGTGAGCTGCCGCGCGGCCTCTTCACGGATCACGCGTTCGCCGATGCCGGCGCCGGTGGAATCCATGAGGGAGGTGTTGTCACCCATGAACCGCAGGTCGGTCAGACCGTAAGGCACCACGCGCGAGCCGCCATTGAGAATGCCCGCATAGGCGCCTGTCATTTCCAGCAGGGTGCTTTCCGTGACGCCAAGCGCAAGTGCAGGACCGGCGGCAAATTCGCGGTTGATGCCAAAGCCGCTGGCCACATCGCCGACCAGCCCGCGCCCGACCTCTTCCGAGACAAGGATCGCGGGGATGTTGCGGCTGGTGGCCAAGGCATCCACCATCGCGATCGGGCCGACAAATTCGTCGTCATAGTTCTCGGGGCACCATTCCGGGCTGCCGCGCCGCTGCCAGCAGGTGCGCCGGTCGTCGATCATCGCGTAAGGCGACATCCCCAGATCGAGGGCCGCCGCATAGATGAAGGGTTTGAAGGCCGACCCTGTCTGGCGCAGCGCCTGTGTTGCGCGGTTGAATGCACCGGTGGCCGAGATATTCCGCCCGCCAACCATCGCGCGGACCGCGCCATCTGCGGACATGACAACAATGGCGGCCTGCGCCTCGGACCCTTCGCGGACATCGCGTTCGAAGACGGTGACCAGTGCTTCTTCGGCGGCGGCCTGAATGCGCGGATCAAGCGTGGTGCGGATCACAACATCTTCGGTGGTGTTGCGGGTAAAGAACTCCGGTCCGCTTTCCATAACCCAATCGGCAAAGAAGCCACCGGATTCAGCGCGCGCGGCATCTGACAGGGTGGCGGGATTGACCAGCGCATTCAGCGCCTCGCCTTCGGTCAGATAACCCTGTTCCTCCATCAGGCCGATGACGACAGCGGCACGGTTCTGGGCGCGTTGCAGGTTGCGTGTGGGCGCGTTGGCGGAAGGCGCGGTCAGAAGACCTGCGAGCATGGCCGCCTGTGCGGGATTCACCTCGGCCGCCGAAATGCCGAAGTAGCGCTGGGCTGCGGCCTCAAACCCGCGGCTGCCTGCCCCGAGATAAGATCGGTTGAGATAGAGGTTCAGGATGTCCTCTTTGGAGTATTTGATCTCCATGCCGATGGCGAAGACGGCCTCGCGCATTTTGCGCCAAAGCGTCGTGCGGCGACAGTCGGCCTCATAAGCGGCCTCGTTCTCCCATTGCGCGGGATCGTAGGGGACACCAAGACAAAGCAGTTTTGCTGTCTGCTGGGTGATTGTCGAGCCGCCATGCCCTGACAGCGGCCCGCGCCCTTCGCGCAGGTTGATACGAACTGCCGAGGCGATGCCGCGCGGTGAAATGCCGAAATGGCGGTAGAAGCGTTTGTCCTCGGTGGCGACGACGGCGTCGTGCAAATGAGGGGAGACGGTATCAGTGGTGATCATCCCGCCGAACTGGTCGCCGCGCCATGCAAAGACCTGACCTTGGAAATCGGTCATGGTCACCGAACCACGGGCACGCCCGTCGATCAGTTCTTCGGCAGGCGGGAGTTGCGCGGCAAAGTAAAATGCGAAACCCGCGATGACCAAGGTCACGATCGCCCCGATGCGCCATGTGAAGGCCCAGATCAGCCGAAGCAGCCAGCGGAATGGCAACAGGATATAGCCCAGAGGCCCGCGTGGCTTGGCGCGGCGCGGCGCGGCCTTGCGGCGCGCGGCTGGTTTGCCCGCTTTGGCGGAGGCTTTGGGCGCTGCTTTGGGCTTGGCGCCACCCTTTGCAGGATAGCGTCTGTCAGCCACCAGAGGTGCCCGTTTCTTTCCGTTTCCACTCATGTTCTGCTCGACCGTTTTGCGTCGTTTTGCAGAGCATAGCGCGACTCGCCGGCAATGTAGAGCGCGGAGAATCGCCGATCAGACCTTTAATGTTTGCTCAAAAAATGAGCAAAGAAGTCAATTTGTGCAAAAATTGTGCATATAGCTTTGTTAACCACCCCTTTCGCACCTGCAGCATTCTTGTCGCGCGATGTCCCTCGGGCTCTTTGTTCAGGTGCGAGCGGGTGCTGCCCAAAGGTGTCCCGCAGAGAATTTGCAAGGGGAAGACTGTGAAACTCATCATTGCAACAATCAAACCGTTCAAGCTTGAGGAGGTCCGCGAGGCGCTGACCACCGTCGGCGTGCGCGGCATGATGGTGTCAGAAATCAAAGGCTTTGGCTCTCAGTCAGGTCACACCGAAATCTATCGCGGCGCGGAATACGCCGTGAACTTCGTCCCGAAGGTGAAGCTCGAGATCGTCGTGCAGGACAGCATGGCCGATCAGGTTGTCTCGACCATCGCGACGACCGCCAAGACCGACAAGATCGGCGACGGCAAGATCTTCGTTCTCGACGTGGAAAGCGCGCTGCGCGTGCGGACCGGCGAAACCAATGATGACGCGCTTTGATCGCGTGAACTGAAGGGTAATACTATGAAACTCACGAAATATCTTTCGGTTGGTGCGGCGCTGACGCTGCTTCCAACCTTCGCGCTGGCGCAAGACGCCGCACCGGGCTTTG
>CAZOMZ010000154.1:0-4912 GCA_964581065.1 uncultured Loktanella sp.
TGCGTCGATCTCTTGGCTGGTCAAGTTCCACCCTGAACTGACGGACGGCCAAATCTCGAAGCTGGTGGGCACCACCAAGCCGACAATCCAGTCGATCCGTGACCGGAGCCATTGGAACATCAACAACCTTGAACCGATCGACCCAGTGGCACTGGGCCTTTGCAAACAGTCCGAACTGGACGCCGCTGTGCAGAAGGCCAACGCCAAGAAGGCGAAAGAAGGGGCGGATATTTCGGACGACGAGCGTCGCAAGCTGGTCAGCACGGAACAGTCGCTGGGCATGGCACCAGAGCCGAAGATGCCAAGTGCGATGGCCGGTCTGGAGACATTCAGCCTGTCCGATCCCCGTGATGACGACGGGGACGAGGAAGAGGAAGACAACCGCGACATCACCGATGCAGACAGCTTCTTCAACCTGCCGGATAATGATGACGACGAGGATTGATCCTCACCAAATCGCGTAACCGCATAAGCGCGGGGTCGGAAACGGCCCCGCGTTTTTTGTCAGGCAGGCCGCTGGGCCACAACAAAATGCACGTATTTCGCTTTGCCGAAGTGACCTGTTTCAACCAGATCGAACCCCGCCCGCCTGAATGCCTGATCAAGTTCGTCCGTGCTGAACACCAGCACATCTGGTGCTTTGCCAAACGCCTGCATGATCTTCACCATCGGAGGCACAAAAAAGCTCATGTTGCGCAGGCAGGCCGTCTTCGAGATCACATATCCCCCCGGTTTCACCTGACTGAAGAGATGCGCAAGGGTTGCGTCAAGATCGTCAACCAGATGCAGTATGCTTGAGGCGAAGACCGCATCAAAAGGCGCATCGGCGAGCGGTGTGGTGATCTCGGTGCGCAGGAATTCCACATTCGTAATGCCCTGCTCGGCTTTCTTGCTTTCGGCAAAACGCAGCATGCCGCCCGAAACATCAGTCGCAGTGATCTGTCTGACGTCCTTGGCAAGCTTCAGCGCGGTCGTGCCGGTGCCGCAGCCGACTTCCAGCAGATGGTCGTCCGCCTGCAAGTAGTGACGCGCACGGTCCAGCGTGTCTTCATAGGCTTTCATGTCCTTGATCGGGGAGGCGGCGTATTTCTTGGACGCCTTGTCCCAAAACTCTGCTTTGGTCATGCGGGTGTCTTTCCGAGCTGGTTGAGAACAGAGTATCTATTCGCAAATAGGTATGGAATTGCGTATTTCTGCCGATCATGCATACATTTTTGTATGAATTGGCAAGCTGTATCATTTGACTGGAACCAGATACGCGCTTTCCTCGCGACAGCCGAGGAGGGATCGCTGAGTGCTGCCGCCCGCGCGCTGGGATCAACCCAGCCGACCGTAGGGCGACAGGTGGCCGGTCTGGAAGAAGACCTCGGTGTTACCCTTTTCGAGCGGGCGGGACGGTCGCTGGTGATGACGGGTGCGGCGCAGGATCTGCTCGAACATGTCAAAGCGATGGGTGATGCGGCCAGCCGCGTCTCGATGGTGGCTTCGGGGCAATCCGACGATGTCGCCGGTCATGTGGCGATCACGGCCAACGATCTGATGGCGGCGGCCTTCCTTCCAGGCGTTCTGCGGCGCCTGCGGGACGAGGCGCCGGGGATCATCATTGATATCGTCGCCTCGAACCGGCTGGAAAACCTGACGCGCCGGGATGCAGATATCGCCATCCGGCACGTGCGCCCCGAACAGCCGGACCTCATTGCGCGCCGGCTGCCAGACGCGACGGCGGGATATTTTGCGGCCACCCGCTATCTGGAAGAAAACGGCCGCCCGCAGACCGTTGCAGATCTGGAAGGGCACAGTTTTGTAGGCCCGCGTGATACGACGCAGATGCTGGCATTTCTGTCAGGTCATGGTGTTGCTGTAACGCCGGACCGCTTTCGCGCCAATTCGGACAGTGCCGTGGTGATGTGGGAGATGATGAGAGCCGGACTGGGTGTGCTGGTCGGCCCCGTCGAATTTGCACCACCCACGGAAGGGATCGAGCGCATTCTGCCCGACGCGCCGCCGATCACCTTTCCGGTGTGGCTTGCGACACATCGCGAATTGCGGACCAGTCGCAGGATCAGGATTGTTTTTGATGTGCTCGCCGACGCGCTGTCGCAGCACCGCTCAAAGTGACTTGCGGGCGTTCAGCGCAGCGGTGATCGTGCCGTCGTCAAGGTAGTCGAGTTCCCCACCCACAGGCACACCCTGCGCCAGAGACGTCACGGTGATCCCGGGCAGTTGGTCGGCAATGTAATGGGCCGTGGTCTGGCCGTCGATTGTGGCCCCCAGCGCAAGGATGACTTCGGTGACATGTTCGGTTTTGATCCGGTCTACCAGTTTGGGAATGCGCAATTCCTCGGGACCGACGGCATCAAGCGCCGAAAGCGTGCCGCCCAGCACATGATAGCGTCCCTTGAAGACGCCGCTGCGCTCCATTGCCCAAAGATCGGCCACATCCTCAACCACGGCGATCTGGCCGTTGCCGCGCTTTTCCGAGGCGCAGATGTCGCAGATGTCGGATGAGCAGATGTTCGCGCAGTTCAGGCATTCGCGCACATTCGCCCCGACCTGCTGCATTGCATCCGCCAAGGGCAGCAAGAGCAGCGACCGTTTCTTGACCAGATGCAGCACCGCGCGCCGGGCCGATCGTGGCCCGAGGCCGGGCAGCTTGGCCATAAGCGCGATCAGCGTGTCGAGATCATCGGTGCCGTTGCTCATCTCTGGCGGGCCTGGGGTAAAGGAATTTTGATGCCTCCGGCGGAGGTATTTCCGAACATGAGAAGATCAGAAGGGCAGGTTCATGCCCGGTGGCAGACCGAGGCTTTCGGCCATCTTTGCCATTTCTTCCTTGCTGCGCTCGCCGGCTTTGGCCTGCGCATCCTTGATGGCGGCAAGGATCAGGTCTTCGACCACTTCCTTGTCATCGCCGTTAAAGATCGACGGGTCGATGTCGAGGCCCTTGAGTTCGCCTTTCGCGGTGGCGGTCGCTTTCACAAGCCCCGCGCCGCTTTCGCCGGTGACCATGATGTTTTCCAGATCATCCTGCATCTGCGCCATCTTGGTTTGCATGTCCTGCGCCTGTTTCATCATCTTGGCCATATCGCCAAGACCACCAAGTCCTTTGAGCATTGGGCAATCTCCTAGTTTTGTTTTCTTTTGCCGAGCGGCGCTGTGTAGAGCACTACACCGATTGAGAGGGCCGCAGCAACCGCGATGAAAAGCGCGGGGCTGCCCACACAGCCTTCGGTCGCGGCATCTGTTTGGCCGCCGCCCCATCTGGTGACCAGAAAGGTCACGATGCTCCAGCCCACAACCACCGCCAGTCCGCCCCATTCGCTGCGGAACCGGACCGCGACTGCGGTCAGAAGAAACAGGATCAGGACGATCGGTGATTGGGCAAGAAACAGCAATTCGCCCACAGCCGAGACAGGCGTGCCGTCCCAGCCGGGGCGCATCTCATCGCAGGTTTCGGCCCAGGCCGGTGCGCCGGTAGCGGCCATCGGCAGGGCGAAGATCAATCCTCGTCGAAGGGGTCCCATTCGTCATCCACTTCCGGCAGGGCATCCTCGGCGGCGTCCTGCGCTTTTTCCGCCTCGGTGCGGATTTCGGTGATCCTGGCTTTCGGGAAGGCTGCGATCACGGCCTGCACCAGCGGATGCTGCTCTGCCTCGGCGCGGAGTGCGTTTTCGGCGGCATCGCGGGTTTCGGCAATCGTCGGCCCGCCGCCTGCGGCGACACTGATTGCCCAGCGGTTGCCCGTCCAGGCCTGCAGTCTTGCGCCCAGACGGTTCACCAGATCAGCTGCGGCATCCTCGGTCGGGTTTACCTCGATCCGGCCGGGTTGGTAGCTGACCAGCCGC
This sequence comes from uncultured Loktanella sp., assembly GCA_964581065.1. Lineage (GTDB taxonomy): Bacteria > Pseudomonadota > Alphaproteobacteria > Rhodobacterales > Rhodobacteraceae > Yoonia. Next base: position 3,846 of record CAZOMZ010000154.1, read on the forward strand.
AAGCCCGTTTCGACCTCGACGAGCAGCTTCACATCCCGGTGGTGCCGGATCAGGGCGACGACGTCCTCGAAGCGGGCGTAGTGCTGGAGCGCATCAGGCGCGAGGGCCACAGCCGTCTGCGCGCCAGAGGCGGAAGTTCCTGAAGGACCTGCGTGCGTCGGAGCGGGTGTGCCCATGGCCTGTGTGGTGGTGCCACCTGTCGGCGCCGGGCGACCACCACTTGGCCCGCCAGAGGGCGGGGGCGTCGCATCCTGCAGTTTGCGCACCAGCTCTTCGGGGCTGGGCAGATCGGCCACATGGGTCAGGCGGATCACGGCCATTTCGGCGGCCATCATCGCATTGGGTGCCTGTGCGACCTCTTCCAGTGATTTCAGCAGCATCTGCCACATCCGCGACAGGACGCGCATCGGCAGGTCGTTGGCCATTTGCTGGCCACGCACCCGTTCGTCCGGGCTGACGGTCGGGTCTTCGGCGGCTTCGGGCGTGATCTTGATCACGCTGATCCAGTGGCAGACCTCGGCCAGATCGCGCAGGACGGCCATCGGATCGACGCCGTCGGCATATTGTGCCGAGAGTTCGGTCATCGCGGCAGCGGCCTCGCCCTTCATGATCAGATCAAAGAGGTCGAGGATGCGGCCACGATCCGCGAGCCCCAGCATCGCGCGGACCTGATCGGCGGTCGTCTCGCCCGCACCGTGGCTGATCGCCTGATCGAGAAGCGACTGCGCATCACGCGCAGACCCTTCGGCGGCGCGGGTGATCAGGGCCAGGGCCTCATCTGTGATCTCGGCCCCTTCGGCATTGGCGATCTTGCGCAGGAGGGCAATCTGGGTTTCGGGTTCGATCCGGCGCAGGTCGAAGCGCTGGCAGCGCGACAGGACCGTGACCGGCACCTGCCGGATTTCGGTTGTGGCAAAGATGAATTTGACGTGGGCGGGTGGTTCCTCGAGCGTCTTCAAGAGCGCGTTGAACGCGTTCTTGGAGAGCATATGCACCTCGTCGATGATGTAGATCTTGTAGCGGGCGGAGGCCGCGCGGTAGTGCACGCTGTCGATGATTTCGCGGAT
>CAZOMZ010000155.1:0-4887 GCA_964581065.1 uncultured Loktanella sp.
CTGGTGATCCACGGTGGTTCCGGCGTGCCAGTTTCACAGCGTAAAGCGTTGGCAAGAAACTCAAATATCTGCAAATTCAACATCGGCACCGAACTTCGGATGGCCTTCGGCACAGCGCTCCGGACTGCAGTAAATGCAGATCCTGAGCGCTTTGATCGGGTGAGTATTCTCAAGGACACCCATGATCCGGTCATGGCGGCCGCGCGTGTCGTGCTGCGCACTTTGAAAGGCGAGTAGTATGATCAATATCGGGATCTTGGGCTGCGGGCGCATCGGACAGGTGCATGGGGCAACCTTGCGCGGAATGTCCAAGGCACGCGTGGCGGCTGTCGCTGATGCTATGCCTGCAGCAGCCGAGGCGCTCGCCGCCAGCACGGGTGCCCGTGTGATGGATGCGGCAGCTCTGATCAACGATCCCGGCATCGACGCGGTTATCATCGGGACACCAACAACGACACACTATGATCTGATCCACGAGGCCGCATCGGCAGGCAAGGCGATCTTTTGCGAAAAGCCCATTGATCTGTCAGTTGCGCGCATCCACGACTGTCTGGCTGCCGTGGAGAAAGCCGGCGTGCCATTCATGGTCGCATTCAACCGACGCTTTGACCCCAATTTCGCACATCTGCAACGCCAGGTGGCAGATCAAGTCATTGGAAACGTTGAACTTGTCACAATTCTGTCGCGCGATCCTGCGCCGCCGCCAATTGGTTATGTAAAGACGTCGGGCGGGATTTTCCGGGACATGATGATCCATGATCTCGACATGGCGCGGTTTCTTCTGGGCGAAGAGCCTGTGGCGCTGACGGCGTCCGCATCCTGTCTGATCGATGAAGAGATCGGCAGGGCAGGCGACTTTGACACCGCTGTGGTAACGTTGCGCACGGCAAGCGGCAAGCTCTGCCAGATTTCGAACTCACGCCGCGCGACCTACGGCTACGACCAGCGTATTGAGGTGCACGGCAGCAAAGGCATGCTACGCGCCGACAACGTCCTTGAGACAACGGTTGAGTTGTCTGACGCCGCCGGTATGCGCAAGGCCACGCCGGAGCCGTTCTTTCTCGAACGCTATGCAGCGGCGTATCGGGCCGAGATGATGCATTTCGTGGAGGCGTTGATCGCTGGCAATCCTGTGGCGCCAAGTGGCGAGGACGGGCTGCGTGCACAGATACTTGCTGATGCGGCCGATGAGGCTGCACGTGATGGATTGCTGAAAACGGTGTAGAATCAGTGGGTCAGGGGTTGAGTTCCAACCTCGGACACCCATATCCAGTAATCGTATAATCAGTATTATGTTAACTACTGAGCACTGGCAAACCCTCCGTTTGACCTAAAGGCTTTGACCCCATACCAATGCGGTTAGCCATAGCAGAAGGTCCATATGCGCACCCTTATCATCTCTACCATGCGCAACGAAGCACCCGTGTTGCTGGAATGGATCGCCTACCACCAGCACATCGGTTTCACGGACTTCCTGATCTATTCGAACGATTGCGACGATGGCACTGATCTGATGCTGGACCGTTTGGCCGCATTGGGTCACATCACCCATGAGAGAAATCATTCGCGTGGGAAAAAGCCCGTGCAATGGCGTGCCTTGCACAAGGCCGAGCGTCATCCTCTGACCAAATCGGCAGATTGGGTCTACGTGACCGATGTTGATGAATTTCTGAACATCCATGCGGGCGACGGATTGCTTGCTGATCTCATTGCCGCGCGTCCGGATGCCGACGGTTTCGCCCTGCCCTGGCGGATGTTCGGGAATTCAGGGGTTCGCACGCTTGCGGACAATCCGGTTATGGCTCAGTTCACCCGAGCTGCGCCCGATGTGATGATCTGGCCGTGGCGCGCGGTGCAATACAAGTCGCTGTTCCGCCCGCATGCGCGCTACGCGCAGTTTGGCGTGCACAGACCAAAACTGGAGAACAGCCGTGATCAGGGCCGTTGGTATGACGGAAACGGTGAAGTGGATCGGGCCGCACAGGCTACCTATCAATTCTGTCGTGGCCCGCGATACGGACTGGCGCAGATCAATCACTATGCACTTGGATCAATCGAAGGCTTTTTGATCAAACGGGATCGCGGGAAACCCAATCGCACGGGTGATACATTCGACCTCAATTACTGGATCGAGCGGAACTTCTGCACGGAAAACGACACGACGATCCTGCGACACGCGAACGCCGTTGCAACGAGACACGCGGCACTTCTAGCTGATCCAATATTGAAGGAGCTTCATGAGGCCGGCTTTGCATGGCGTCAGAAGCGGGTGGCATCACTTTTGCAGGACACCGAGTGGTTCGGGCTTTACGCAGCGCTCTTGCAAGCACCCGCCACACCACCCCTGCCCTTGGATGAACAGGAAGCCTTGATGAACCGGCTTGTGATGATCAGGCGTGCGGTCCGCGCAGAACGACGCCAAAGTGGCAGTTCTGCAAGAATTTGATCAGATTTGTCGCTATTGTTGCGAAATTCGTTCCAATGCGGCGGACGTGATGTTAGCAAGCTGGCATGCACAAGATACTCATCCTCAACGGTCCAAACCTCAACCTGCTGGGCACCCGCCAGCCTGAGGTCTATGGCCATACCACCCTCGCCGATATCGAAGAGCTGTGCCGAACCAAGGCCGCAGCGCTTGGGGTCGAAGTCACCTTTGTGCAGAGCAATCACGAAGGCGAATTGGTTGATCAACTGCACGCGGCGCGCGGGATCTATGCAGGTGTCATCCTGAACGCAGGTGCCTACACCCACACGTCAATCGCTTTGATGGACGCGATCTCCAGCGCGATGTTGCCGGTCGTTGAACTGCATCTGTCCAACATCCACGCGCGTGAATCCTTCCGTCATAAATCCTACATCGCACCTGTCGCGATCGGACAGATCTGCGGATTTGGTGCAGCCGGGTATCCTTTGGCGATCGAAGCCCTTTTGTCCTATCTGGGTGATGGCTGATGTCGGACATCATCCAACATCTGGATGACATGATGTCCGACACCAATGTCGAGACCCTCTGGGCGCGCCACGCCGAAAAAATGAAAACCTACGGCTTTGACCGGCTGATCTACGGATTTACCCGCTATGGCGGCGCATCATCGTTTGGTGACCCCGACGATTGGCTGATCCTATCCACACAGACGCCCGAATACATGAAAGTCTTCATTGAAGAAGGGCTCTATTTCAACGCCCCTATGCTGCGTTGGGCACTTGAGAACAAGGGCGCTTGCAGCTGGCGGCGGTTGTTGGAGATGGACCGCACCCAGCATCTGACACCGTCACAGCGCAAGGTGTTGGAATTCAATCACTCGATGGACGTCACGGCTGGCTATACGATCAGTTTTCTGACTGTTTCAGACCGTGTAAAAGGTGCAATTGCGCTGACGGCGCGTGCAGGCATGTCGCAGGATGACGTTGATGCCATCTGGGAAGAGCACGGTTGCGAGATTCTTGTGATGAATAACGTTATGCATCTCAAGTTGCAGACCCTGCCCTACGCCGGCGACCGCCGCCTCACCAAGCGCCAGCTCGAGGTTTTGCAGTGGGTCGGGGATGGGAAGTCAATTCAGGATATCGCTCTCCTGCTCGGGCGCACCCCGGCAACTGTTGAAAAACACCTGCGCCTTGCACGCGAGGCATTGGGCGTAGAGACGACGGCGCAGGCAGTGCTCAAGGCGGCGCTTTCAAACCAGATGTTCGTCATCGAACCAGAGACCTAACCCTCGGGTTTCATTGCTCAATGTGAACACTAGATGAATGTTTATTCTGCCATAGGTCAGGTTTCCCATACTTTCCTGACCCTACGTAATCTGTCACCTTGAAACTGTTCCGTGAGTGTGGGCCTTAGGCCTTGGAGCATAGACAGACCATCCCTGTGATTTCGGGGCTCTGGGTTGTCTGTTCCGGTTAGCCGGTTGCTTGGTGCTTTGGGGTTTGCCTCGAACACCAAGCGTTTGTAGCCAGTCCTCGTCCCGAAAATTTGGGCGGCTACCTCTAGGATCGGCGTTGCTCTCGTCCAAGGGCAGCGCCGTTTTCTTTGCCCGATACAAAAGCGAAAAGGGCGACCCGTTTGAACGGACCGCCCCTCTTTTCAACTCTTGCAGGTTGTGATCAAGCGTTCAGCTTGGCCACTTCCGCTGCAAAGTCTTCTTCTTTCTTTTCGATGCCTTCACCGACAGCCAAACGGATGTAGCCGGTGATCTCGACGCCGGCTTCTTTGGCGGCCTCGGCCACAGTCACGTCAGGGTTGACGACGAACTGCTGGCTGAGAAGTGTGACTTCGGCCATGAATTTCTTCCTGCGGCCAACAATCATCTTTTCGATCACGGCTTCTGGCTTGCCGCTTTCGCGTGCGATGTCCATCTGGACCTGCTTTTCCTTCTCGACCATGGCCGGATCAAGATCGGCCTCGGACAGAGCGGCAGGGTTGGCTGCGGCGATGTGCATGGCAACCTGACGGCCGAAAGCTTCGTTGTCGCCGGTCATGGCGACCAGAACACCGATGTTGCCCATACCGTCAGTGGCTGCGTTGTGCACATACGTCACAACGGTGTCGCCGGTCAGCTTGCTCATGCGGCGAACCGACATGTTTTCGCCAATGACAGCAACAGCGTCTGTGACAGTCTGTTCGACGGACTTGCCGTTGATCTCGGTGGCTTTGAGGCCATCGACGTCGTCGGCACCCAGTGCAGCCTTGGCAATACCGGCCACCATCTTCTGGAAGTCAGCGTTCTTGGCAACAAAGTCGGTTTCCGAGTTTACTTCGACAGCAACGCCGTTTCCGCCATCGACGGCCACGGCCACGAGACCTTCGGCCGCGGTGCGGCCGGATTTCTTGGCAGCTTTCGCCAGACCTTTTGTGCGCAGCCAGTCGACGGCGGCTTCCATGTCGCC
>CAZOMZ010000156.1:0-4886 GCA_964581065.1 uncultured Loktanella sp.
TCTGCGGTGTCGACAAAAAACTTCATCTCTTCACTCCGAAGGTGGGTTGGTGTTTGCTCGCCCAGCGTTTACCTCAAGTAGGACGTGGCGGAAACCCTTGGGGCACAATGACAGACAGCTTTTTCCAGAGCGGCGAACTGGTGGGTGTGCTGACCACACAGCCTCTGGACCGTGTGCTGGATTACAAGGCGCCCGAGGGCGGCTGTGCGCTGGGGGATTTCGTCGAGGTGCCGCTGGGGCCGCGCAAGGTGCTTGGGGTCGTCTGGTCGGCTGGCAAGGGCGACTATGATCTGGCCAAGATCCGCGCGGTGACGCGTGTTCTGGAAGCGCCTCCGATGCGCGACGAGATGCGCGAGTTTCTGATCCGTGCTGCCGAGTACACGCTGACGCCGCTCTCGGCGATGTTGCGTCTGGCCACGCGCGCGCCGGGACTGGGCGATGCGGTGTCGATGCGCAAGGTCTACCGGTTGGGTGCGGTCACACCCGACAGGATGACAGACGCGCGCGCCAAGGTGCTCGAGGTTCTGCGTGACTATGGCGGCCTGTCGTTCACATTGGGCGAGTTGGCCGAGATGGCCGGTGTCGGGACAGCCGTGGTCAAGGGACTGGCCAAGCAAGGCGCTGTTTTTGAAGAAGAGGCACCACGCGACGTGCCTTATCCGCGTCTGGACCCCGACTACGGCGGCAAGACCCTGAGCGATGATCAGAACGCAGGTGCTGCGGCCCTGCGTGCCGCCTTGCGCAGCGACACCTACGGGACAACGCTGCTGAAAGGTGTCACAGGTTCGGGCAAGACCGAGGTCTATCTGGAGGCCGTCGCCGAGGCCCTGCGCATGGGGCGCCAGGCGCTGGTGCTCTTGCCAGAGATCGCGTTGTCGGGTGAATTCATCACCCGCGTCGAGGAACGCTTTGGAATGAAGCCCGCCGAATGGCATTCCGGCGTGACCATGACAGAACGCCGCCGTTGCTGGCGCATGGTGGCGCAAGGGGACGCGCAGATGGTTGTCGGTGCGCGCTCGGCCCTGTTCCTGCCATTCCAGAATCTTGGCTTGATCGTGGTCGATGAGGAACACGACACCTCTTACAAGCAAGAAGACGGTGTCCTCTATAATGCACGGGATATGGCTGTGCTGCGTGCCGCGATCGGTGGGGCACAGGTGGTGCTGGCCTCAGCCACGCCCAGCCTTGAAAGCTGGGCTAATGTGGAAGCCGGCAAATATGCGCGGCTGGAGCTGACGTCGCGCTTCGGTAAAGCTGTGATGCCCAAGATGGACGCGATTGATATGCGGACCGAGGCTTTGTCTGCGGGCCATTGGGTGTCGCCCACGCTGAAGGCCAAGATGGAGGAGCGGCTGGAGAGGGGCGAGCAGTCGCTGATCTTTCTGAACCGGCGGGGTTATGCGCCGGTGACGCTCTGTCGGGCCTGCGGGCACCAGATCGGTTGTGACCACTGTGACGCGCGTATGGTCGAGCACCGGTTCCTCAAGCGTCTGATGTGCCACCAATGCGGCGAAACCAAGCCGATGCCGACGGTTTGCCCCTCCTGCGAGGTTGAGGGCAAGCTGAATGCCGTCGGCCCCGGTGTGGAACGTATGGGCGAGGAAGTTGCTGAGCTCTTCCCTGACGCCCGCATTGCGGTCCTGTCGTCGGACCTGTTCGGTTCGGCCCGCGCGATGAAGGCGCATATCGCGGAGATCGCCGAGGGCGGGGCCGATGTTATCATCGGCACGCAACTGGTCGCGAAGGGGCATAACTTTCCGCTGTTGACGCTTGTGGGCGTCATAGACGCGGACCTTGGTTTGCAGGGTTCCGATCTGCGCGCGGCCGAGCGGACGTTCCAGTTGATGCGGCAGGTGGCGGGCCGTGCGGGGCGGGCCGAGACCCCGGGCGAGGCGCTGTTGCAGACCTATCAGCCGGAGCATCCCGTGATCCGCGCCATTCTGGCAGGTGATGAAGAGGGTTTCTGGTCAGCCGAAGCCGCTGAGCGCCGTGGTGCGGGGGTGCCACCTTATGGCCGGATGGCGGGGATCATCCTGAGCAGCCCGAACGTACAGGAGGTCTTTGATCTTGGTGGCGAGATGGCACGGCGCGATGCGCCCCTGCGTCAGATCGGTGCGCAGGTCTTCGGCCCTGCACCTGCTCCTATTGCCCGCGTGCGCGGCCGACATCGTGTCCGGTTGCTGGTGAAGGCCGAGAAGGGTGTGCCCCTGCAAGCGGCACTGGCGGCCTGGGTGGCGCAATTCCGGTTGCCCTCGAACCTGCGGATGGCGATCGATATTGATCCGCAGAGTTTCTACTGAGGCGTTTGCACCGGATGCGACCCCGGATGCCTCCGGCGGGGATATTTCTGGGCCAATAATGACCAGGGGAGCGCTCAGAGATCGTCTGGCTGGCGCTCGCCTACTTCTTCGCGCCAGTGTTTGCGGCAGAGCGAGACGTAGCGGTCGTTCCCGCCGATCACAACCTGATCGCCTGCAGTCAACACATTGCCCTGATCGTCCTTGCGGACCACCATCGTGGCTTTTTTTCCGCAATGGCAGATCGTGCGCACTTCGCGCATTTCGTCTGCAAGCGCCAGCAGGGCGGCGGAACCGGGGAAAAGCGCGCCACGGAAATCGACGCGCAGGCCGAAGGCCATGACGGGGACTTTGAGGTCATCAACCGCTCGGGCCAGTTGCCAGACCTGTTCGGGTTCGAGGAACTGTGCCTCGTCGATAAAGACACAGGCACATGGCCCGGCGGCGAGGCGTGCGTCGATCTTGGCAAACAGGTCTTCGCCCGCGGCAAAAGTATCGGCCTCGGCGCCGATCCCGATCCGGCTGCCGATCCGGCCGTCGCCAGCACGGTTGTCGAATTGCGCGGTGATCAGATAGGTCTGCATCCCCCGCTCGATGTAATTGTGCGAGGCTTGCAGCAGCACGGTCGATTTGCCCGCGTTCATGGTGGAGTAGTTGAAATAGAGCTTGGCCATATCCGGTGATTAGCGTTGGTCTTGCCCGGAAGGCAAGACCAACGAATTGGTGACGATCGTTGCTCCCGAGGGAAGCAGGGCATTGAGGGCACGCCCCGCAAAGAGGGGTTGACCGCCACCAAGACACTCTGTGGCATCAGCCACGTTTCTCGTTACATCATCCCCGAAACACTGGGACGCTTTGACCATGACATCTGGGCCAAACCGAATTAATGGGAATGGACAGCAGGGTTTCCCCCTGTTCTTACGTATAGGCAATTGGGGGTGGGCACATGCCGGGATACCGCAGCTATCTGAAGAAACACACCGAGGCGCTGGTCAAGGATGTCGGCATCGAAGCCGCCTGTGAACTGACCGGCAAGTCGAAGGCGACGCTCGGGCGATATTATTCGGACAGCTCCGAACATGCCGACCGCTATATGCCTGTGGATGCCGTGGCAGCGCTGGAGGCCGGGGCGAGCTATCCGCATGTCACCGCAGCCTTGGCCGAATTGCGTGGGGTCAATATTTCCTACAACAAGGAACGCCGGAATACAGACGAGGGCGAGATCAACGCGGATGTGATCAAGCTGAGCCAGCGGTTTGCCTTGCTGATGGCGGAATACAACATGTCGATTGCTGATGGCGTGATTTCGATCAATGAGGCCAAGCGTTTGCTGCGCGAAACGGTCGCCTTGCAACAGGTGCTTCTGGACATGAAGCTGCATCTGGAAGAAAGCAACTAGGACCAATGGACCTATCCGATCTGCCCAATATCGTCCCCGAGGCGCTGGCACCGCTGGATATGTCCGCATTGGCCGGGCCTGACGGACCCACCCATCCGCCACGGATACTCCTGCTTTACGGATCCTTGCGGCCCCAGAGCTATTCGCGGATGGCGGCAGAAGAAGGGGCACGGATCCTGCGGGCGCTGGGCTGCGAGACGCGGTTTTTCGATCCCTCCGGTCTGCCGCTGCCGGATGACGGGGTGAGCGCAGATCACCCCAAAGTGGCCGAGTTGCGCGAGATGGTCATGTGGTCTGAAGGCATGGTCTGGTCCAGCCCGGAGCGTCACGGGGCGATGACGGGCATCATGAAGGCCCAGATCGACTGGATTCCCTTGGCGCCGATCGGGGGTATTCGTCCCACGCAAGGCAAGACACTGGCGGTCATGCAGGTCTGTGGTGGCTCGCAGTCCTTCAACACGGTCAACCAGTTGCGTATTCTTGGGCGCTGGATGCGGCTGGTCACCATTCCCAATCAGTCTTCTGTTGCCAAGGCCTGGCAGGAATTCGCAGGCGGGCGGATGAAGCCGTCACCCTACTACAACCGCATCGTCGATGTGATGCAGGAACTGGCGCAATTCACGGTGATGACACGTGGCCGGTCCGCCATGCTGACCGACCGCTATTCCGAGCGGGTTGAAACGCTCGAGGACGTTCACAAGCGGGTCAACAGCTAGATCAGCGGGACAAAAGGCACGCCGCAGGCTGCGAGCAGGGTCAGGGTGGCAAAGGTCACGATGGCTTTCATGCGGCTGTCCTTACTTATGCACGTTCCACCACAACTGATCCCACAGAATATCCCGCGCCGAAAGAGCAGATCAGGCCCTTGTCGCCCGGCTGCAGGTCATCGGAGTTCTGCGAAAAGGCAATGATCGAGCCGGCCGAGGACGTATTGGCATAGTCTTGCAGGATGTTCGGCTGCTCGCCCGGTTCAGGGGTGCGGCCGAGGACCTTTTTGCCGATATAGTCGTTCATCGTTTTGTTGGCCTGATGCAGCCAGAGCCGTTTGAGGTCATCCGCCACAACTCCGGTTTCGTCCAGATGTGCCAGGATATGCTTGCTGACCATCGGCAGCACTTCTTTGAACACCTTGCGGCCGTTCTGCATGAACTGCATGTCGCGGCGGTCTTCCATCTGGTCGCGGGTGCGGC
>CAZOMZ010000157.1:0-4882 GCA_964581065.1 uncultured Loktanella sp.
TTCGCAATTGGCAAAGGTCGCACCGCAATCCTTGACCTTCAGCTTGATCTTGCCGTCGTTGACCAACAGATGCGCGCCGGGCTCCAGCGCGTCAAAGATTTCACGGTGCGGCAGCTTCACGCGGGTCACATCGCCTTCGGCATCGTCAAGATCCAGACGGAAGGACGCACCTTCTTCCAGCATTTCCTCGCCGTTCTTGAAGACACCCACGCGCAGCTTGGGCCCCTGCAGGTCCGCCAGAATCGCAATCGGGCTGTCGAGGTCCTTTTCCACCTGACGGATGATCTCGTGGCGGCGCTTGATCTCGGCATGATCACCGTGGGACATGTTGAGGCGGAAGACATCGGCCCCTGCTTCGTGCAGGGCGCGGATCATCTCGTAGTCGTCAGATGCTGGTCCCAGCGTGGCGACGATTTTCACATTGCGGTGGCGTCTCATAGCGAATCCTTTGTGGGTCTGCACCGTTAGCGGTAACAGCGCGGTTGCGCCCTTATTGCGCAATTCCCTGCCCCGTTCAACTCACGCAATTCGAGAAAAATCGGGGCTGCGACTTTTCCCGAAACGGGTCGGACCGGAGGGTTTTGCACCGTGTTGACGTTCCGTGCCTGTTTGAGGCTTTTTTCCATGACCGCTCTAGCCTATGTCCCGTGACAAAGGAATGACACGACAATGACTGACGAACCGTTCGAGATACTCGGCGCAGACAGACCGGGGCGGTGGCTTGTGGCCTGCGACCACGCAACAAACATCGTGCCCGACTGGGTGCACGGCGGCGACCTCGGCCTGCCGCCCGAGGATATGGACCGCCACATCGCCTATGACATCGGCGCGGCAGGCGTGACGCGCAAGCTGGCCGCATTGCTGGACAGCCCTGCGATCCTGTCGCGGTTTTCACGGCTGGTCTGCGACCCCAACCGTGGCGAGGATGACCCGACGATCATGATGCGCCTCTATGACGGCACCATCATCCCCGCCAACAAGAACGCCGACGATGATGAGAAAGAGGAACGCCTGCGCCGCCTCTACCGCCCCTATCACGCCGCCTACGCCGATCTGGCAAACAAGATCGGCAATCCTGTGATCTGCGCGGTGCACAGCTTTACCCCGCGCCTGCGCGGCCGGCACCCGCGCCCTTGGGAAATCGGCATCCTGCACGCCCATGACGATCCGCTCTCGCGCGCTGTGATCGACGCCTGCCGCGATGCGGGCTGGTGCACCGGTGACAACCAGCCCTACGCCGGCCACCTGCCCGGCGATGCGGTCGACCGCCACGCGCTGCAACACGGGCGGCCCCATGTGCTTATTGAGTTACGGCAGGACCTGATTGCAGATGAGGCGGGCCAGACCCTCTGGGCAAACCGGCTGGCCCCACTATTATCAGAGGTGCTGACGAAATCCGGCCTGTAGAGGATCAGACATGGACGACCAGACGAAGCTCGAACTCGAAGCTGCCGCCTTCCGCCGCCTGCAAAAGCACCTGATGGAAGAGCGCACGGATGTGCAGAACATCGACATGATGAACCTCGCCGGCTTTTGCCGGAACTGTCTGTCGCGTTGGTATCAGGAAGCAGCGAACGAACGCGGCATCGCCATGTCGAAAGACGAGGGCCGCGAGGCGTTCTACGGCATGACAATGGCCGAATGGAAAGCCAACTATCAGACCGAGGCCAGCGATCAGGCCAAGGCCGCTTTCAAGGACACGCACGGGTAAATCATGCTCGACCGGCTCAAAGCATTCTTCCGTAATCCGTCAGGCTATCACACGCCCCTGCCCGAGGCCGACGCAAGTCACGCCATGGGTGCACTTCTGGTGCGCGCCGCCAAGGCCGACCATGCCTATGTCTTTGAAGAAATCGCCGCCATCGACAAAGTGCTGGCCAAGCGCCACGGGTTGAACCCCGTCGCCGCCGCCAAGATGCGCGCGGAATGCGAACTGCTGGAACGGTCGATCCCCACGACGGGCGATGTTGCCGTGATCCTCAACAAGGCAATCAGCACCGAAGAGAAAGAGGCCGTGCTGCTGGCTCTTTGGGAAATCGTCTATGCCGACGGTGTGAAGCACGAGGTCGAAGACGCGCTGATGCACCGCGTCGAAGACCTTTTCGGCGTGACCGCCGAACGCGCCAAGGAATTGCAGGGGCAGGTCGAGGGGTAGCTGTTCCCGCCGAATTGGAGCAATCAACGCCCATGCCAACCATTGAGTACGTCTACTCTGCCCATTCCGCTTTTGCCTATCTGGGATCGGCAAAGCTCGCCGGGATCTGCGCGCGCCATGACGTTACGCTGATCCACAGGCCGATCCTGCTGTCCCCCGTTGTCGAGGCACAAGGCAGCCTGTCCTTTGCGCAACGCACGCAAGCGCATGTCGACTATTTCTTCGGCCGCGAAATCGAACGCTGGGCCGAATACCGCGCGGTGCCGGTGATCAACTTCCGGCCCACCCACCACGACGCCGACTACAGCCTTGCATCCGGTATGATCATCGCACTGGGCGAAACCGGCGCCGCAACCGATGCCTTTGCCCATGCTGTGCTTGAGGCGCATTGGCGGGACGATGCCGATCTTTCCTCACCCGAGGTTCTGGCAAAGATCGCCACCGCCTGCGGCCAAGATGCCATGGCGCTGATCGCGCAGGGCGCATCAAATGACTGTCAGAAGACACTCCGCGCGAATTCCGAGCGGGCCCGCAGCCAGCACGTCTTTGGCTCACCCACATACATCGTGAACGGCGATCCCTTCTACGGTCAGGACCGCCTCGAATTGGTCGAACGAGCACTGACAAAGCCCTTCGCCCCTACCAATTGGAAGAACCCGCCTGTCGACGGCGATTGACGCCTTCAAAGTTGCATTGCGCGCACGACAGTGCAAACTCGGCACCATGGCAGGAGAGCAGCAATGAAAACAGGTCAGCAGGGCAGCACACAGATGATGACAGGCAACGTGCAAGGCTTCGAGCTGCCGCGCGGATGTCTGATGACGACAGGGGTTATTCTGGCAGTTGTGCTCGGGGTGATCGTCGTTCTGATCTAGGCCCTGCGATCCCGATTACAGCCGGATCACATATTCCTTGGTCGTGGTCTCGACCACTTCCCACGTCCCGACAAAGCCCGGACGGATGATGAAACTGTCGCCCGCACGCACTTCGAAGGCCGCGCCACCGTCTTCTGTAATCACCGAGTGACCCTCAAGGATGCGGCAGTATTCCCATTCGTCATAGCGGATGATCCACTTGCCGGGCGTTGACCGCCACGTCCCGCAATAGAGGCCGTCGCGGTCCTCGACATTCCATGTGGTGAAGACCGGATTGCCCGCGATCAAACGATCCGGCGCGGGGCCGTCGGTTTCAGCCGCGCCATCCGTGTCGATCCGCAGAAAGGTGTCGGACATCACACCGCCGCCTTGCGGCTTTCGTCGAGGTAGATTTCACGCAGGCGTGCCGCGACTGAACCGGGCGTTCCTGTGCCAACCTGCGCGCCGTCGATCTCGACCACGGGCATCACAAATGTGCTGGCCGAGGTGATAAAGGCCTCATCGGCCTCTTTCGCCTCGTCGATGGTAAAGCTGCGTTCTTCGACCTTCATCTGCGCCTCGCGGGCAAACCGCAGAACAGCAGCACGGGTGATGCCGTGCAGGATCTCATTGCCCAGGTGCCGCGTGATGATCGTGTCGCCCTTGACGATATAGGCGTTGTTGCTGGTGCCTTCGGTCACGAAACCGTCCTCGATCATCCATGCGTCATCGACGCCAGCGGCCTTGGCCATCATCTTGCCCATCGACGGGTAGAGCAGTTGCACCGTCTTGATATCCCGACGCGCCCAGCGCGCGTCTTCGATCGAGATGACTTTGATGCCTTTCTTGGCGGCGGGGCTGTCGGCCAACCCTGGCTTGTTCTGGGTAAACAGGACAACAGTTGGCTCAGTCGTCTCGGGATCAGGGAAAACAAAGTCGCGATCACCGGGAGCGCCGCGCGTGATCTGCAGATAGATCATACCCTCTTTAATCCCGTTCAGACGGACCAGCTCGCGGTGCACCTCCAGCAGGTCGGGCAGGACCGCAGGGTGCGGCATGTCGAGCTCGTTGAGCGAGCGTTCGAGGCGCTTGGCATGGCCGTCAAAGTCGATCAGCTTGCCGTCCAGAACGGAGGTCACCTCGTAAACGCCATCGGCCATGAGGAACCCACGGTCGAAGATCGAGATTTTGGCTTCATTCTCGGGCAGGTATTCGCCGTTGACGTAGACTGTGCGCATGGTCATCCCCAAAGCTGTGAGAGCGGCGGGTGCACGCCGTCCTGATCGAATTTCAAAGGTTGGTCACGGTCTTCGGCCAATAGAAGCGGGCCGTCAAGGTCCGTATAGGCCACGCCCTGCGCAAGAATGGTCGCAGGGGCCATTGCCAGCGACGAACCGACCATGCAACCGACCATCACACCGTAACCTTCGGCCTGTGCCTGACGCTTCAGCGCCAGCGCCTCGGTCAGACCGCCGGTCTTGTCGAGTTTGATGTTCACCATGTCGTATTTGCCCTTGAGATGGGGCAGGCTCGCGCGGTCATGGCAGGACTCATCAGCACAGACCGGCAGGGGCCGCGCGATCTCGGCCAGCATGTCGTCCTGACCGGCAGGCAGCGGCTGTTCCACCATCTGTACGCCAAGGCCGATGAGATGGGGGGCAAGCTCGGCATAGACTTCGGCCGTCCAGCCTTCGTTGGCGTCAATAATGATCGGCACATCCGGCGCGCCGCGACGCACGGCCTCAAGCCGTGGCATGTCGTCAGGTGTGCCGAGTTTGATCTTGAGCAGAGGACGATGGGCGTTCTGTGCAGCCTGTCGTTCCATCGCCTCAGGCGTGTCAAGCGACAGCGTATAGGCCGTGATCTCGGGGCG
>CAZOMZ010000158.1:0-4869 GCA_964581065.1 uncultured Loktanella sp.
GCTGCCTGATCAGTCTTGCGCTGATGACGGGGCAGGTGGGCCGTCCCGGTGCGGGGCTGCACCCGCTGCGCGGGCAAAACAACGTGCAGGGTGCGTCGGATGCGGGTCTTATTCCGATGTTCCTGCCCGACTATCAGCCCGTGGGCGATGACGGCGTGCGCAGCGCCTTTCAGGAAATCTGGCAGGAAGGCACGATTGATCCCAACAAAGGTCTGACCGTGACCGAAATTCTGGATGCGGTGCACGCGGGCGATATCCACGGGATGTATATTCTGGGTGAGAACCCTGCCATGTCCGACCCTGATGTCGAACATGCGCGCGACGCGCTGGCCAAGCTCAAGCATCTTGTCGTGCAGGATATCTTCATCACCGAAACGGCAAATTATGCCGACGTGATCCTGCCCGCCTCGGCCTTTGCCGAGAAATCGGGCACGGTCACCAATACCAACCGTCAGGTGCAGATGGGGCGTCCCGCGGTCACACCTCCGGGTGATGCGCGAGAAGACTGGTGGATCACGGTCGAGCTTGCCAAGCGCCTTGGCCTGCCATGGGACTATCAGCACCCGAGCGAAGTCTTTGCCGAGATGGCGCTGTCGATGAAGTCGCTGTCCAATATCACATGGGAACGTCTTGAGGCGCAGAACGCGGTGACCTATCCGTCGCTCTCGCCCGAGGACCCCGGCCAGCCCATTGTCTTTGGTGACGGCTTCCCGCGGGCCAATGGCCGCGCACGCTTTACACCGGCAAGCGTGATCCCGCCGGATGAGGCACCGGACGACGAATACCCGATGATCATGACCACGGGCCGACAGCTCGAACACTGGCACACAGGGTCGATGACACGCCGGTCAAAAGTGCTGGATGCGGTTGAGCCCGAAGCCAACTGTTCTTTGCACCCCTCGACGCTGCGCAAGCTGGGTGTCGCCCCCGGCGGAATGGTCACGCTGACAACGCGGCGCGGCAGCATCTCGATGATGGCACGCGAGGATCGTGCCGTTTCTCCTGATATGGTCTTTGTGCCCTTCGCCTATGTCGAGGCTGCGGCCAACGTGCTGACCAATCCGGCTGTTGATCCGTATGGCAAGATCCCCGAATTCAAATTCGCCGCCGTGCGGGTCGAGAAGGCCGCCGATCAGGTGGCGGCGGAGTAACACCGCCGCCAGAGAAGCGCAGAAACACACCGCTATTGAATAGCAGCGCGGCTGTCGCCTAGCTTGTTGGATGTGACAACGGGCGCTTTTGGCGTCTGCCCCGTAACCAGAATGTCAGGTGTGCCATGCGTAAGTTCCCCCTCTTTGCGGCTCTTGTGAGCCTCTCAACCTCCGCTTTTGCCGATGATGCGGCAGTGTTGATTGGCGTTGAACGCTATGATGAGTTCCGGCGTGTCAGTGATGGAACGGACCTTCTGAGCAGCGCGGATGAACTGCGGGACGGGGGGTATCGGGTTGCGACGCTGTCGAACGGCACCGCCGCCGACATGCGGCGCGTCTTGGGTCGCCTTGCAGAGGATGCGCTGGGCGCCGACCGACTTGTCGTCGGCTTGTCGGGCCGGTTTGCGACGAATGAAGACCGGACGTGGTTCCTTGGCAAGGACTCTGACGTGCCCGCGCCTTTTGGCCTTGAGGGGGCGGTTTCGGTTGATACGGTTCTTGACGTTCTGGCGCGCGCGCCGGGGCAGGCCGTGCTGGTGCTCGGCTACGATCAGGACGGGTTTGGCAGCTTTGGCCGCTACATGCGCGAAGGTGTCGGGCGCTTGGATGTGCCGCAGGGTGTGACGGTGATCTACGGCGAACCGGACCGGATCGAAGACCTCTTGACGGATGCCGTCGCCGAGCCCGGTGCGGATATCATGGACTATGTCCGCAACAATCGCCGCCTCAACATTCTGGGCTTCCAGCCACAAAGCCTTGTGCTGCAGCCGGACGGAGCTGTGCCGCAGCCAGCGCTGCCGCAAGTTGATCCGGCCTTGCGTGCCTGGAACACCGCGCGCGCCACAAATACCGCTGATGCATACCGTGATTTCATTTTTGCCCATCCACGGAGCGAATTTGCCGAGGAAGCCCGCACACGGCTGGATGCCATCGAAAACGATCCTGTCCGCCTTGCCGAACAGGCCGAGGATGCATTGAACCTCAGCCGCAACGAGCGCCGCACAATCCAAAGCAACCTCACCCTGCTTGGCTTTGATACGCGCGGCGTAGACGGCATCTTTGGCCGTGGTTCGCGGACGGCGATCCGTAACTGGCAGCAACAGAACGGTTTCCAGCAGACCTCGTTCCTTGATGCCGTCCAGATCAATCGTCTTGATGCGCAAGCAAGCCGTCGTGCGGCCGAGATCGAGGCAGAAGAGGAACGCGCCCGTGAAGAGGCGCTGCGCCTCGACCGCGACTACTGGGAAGAAACCGGAGCGACGGGCACCGACGCAGGCTACCGCGCGTATCTGCAGCGCTACCCCGATGGCGCATTTGCCGATCAGGCCCGCGAGGCACTGGCCGAGGACGACAATGCCGAAGCACAGGCCCGCGAAGACGCCCTGAACATCAATCCGACGCTGCGCCGACTGATCGAAAGCCGCCTTGCCAGTCTGGGGTTCAACCCTGGTCCGATTGATGGCCGCTTTGATGCCAACACACGCCGCGCTATCGCCGAATATCAGTCACGGCGCAGCCTGCGGTCGACCGGCTATATTGATCAGCCCACGCTGGCGCGGTTGCTGGCGGATACATTTGGCCGCTGACGCCACCGTCATCCGTCTCGCAGAGAGGCGCGACCTGATCCCTCGGGTCGCGCAACTGCTGTCCGAGACCTGGCCGGATTACTACGGCGAGGGTGGACCCGGGTTCGCGAACCATGATGCGGCGCAGCGTGCCTGTGATGACGGCCTTCCAATGGCTGTTGTGGCGCTTGACGCCGCTGAACACGTGATCGGGGTAGGCACGCTGGCTGATCGCTCTTTCGGGGCGGAGCGAGACGAAGGTCCGTGGATTACCGGGTTGTGTGTAACACCATCCGCGCGGGGCAACGGGGTTGCAACCCGGATCGTCGGCGCCCTCTGTGCGCTGGCGCGCGCGCAGGGCTTTCTGCGGGTTTACGCCACGACGATTGCCGCCGAAGGTCTGCTGGAACGATGTGGCTTTCAGACTTTACGGACAGTTGATGATGCATCGGGTCATTGGCATGTCATGACCCTTGATCTGAGAAAAGAAAAACGCCCCGCGCAGGGCAGGGCGTTCTAAGGGTGCGGGCGCGGTCTTATTGCGCGCGGACGTAGCGTTCCGCGAGCAGACGGATCAGGCCCTGTCCGCCTTCGTATTGCCGGACGCCGATAATATAGGTGCCTTCCTGAACGCGCGACATCACAAGGCTGTCGAGACCGTCACCGTAGTCGTCATTCTGTCCGATAGTCCGGCCCAGATCGTCATAGACGACCAGCCAGGGATCGCTTCCACCGCCACCGATGGCTTCGATCACAAGCAGACCGGAGTCCTGCACGTCGATTGTGAACCAGGTGACATCTGTGGTTGCCTGCACATCCTGCCGCAGGCGTGACTGCAGTACGCCAAGGTCGGTGACAGCCACCGATCCATCCAGTGGCGGGGCAAGTTCACCACGCGCATAGAGCGCGCCGAGCGCCTCTTCGGCATCGTATGCGCTGATCGTCACTGTGATCGGAATGCTTTCGTCAGACAGGGCCGCCATCTCAAGGCAGTAGTCCCCGGCGGGCAGTGCGTCGAGCAGGTCCAGGCGGCTGTTCAGCCCATCGAAATCATCGTTGTCGGCGATGTAATTCTCGTTTGCGTCATACAGGGTGATTACGGGGTCCGCGGACTCGTTGACGGCGGTGATTGTGATTGGTGTCGGCGCATCCAGCGAGAAGCTGTAATAGGGGGTTTCCTCGACAGAGGCCGAAACGGAGGTGCCAAGCGGCCCAAAGGGTGTTGCCTCGGCGCAGCTGCCGAATGAGCCGCCACCGAGACCGGTATCGATGATACCTTCTGTCAGGGGTTCGTGTTCTTCACGACCGATCCGCACGAATGCAGTCATCGGGCCGCCGTCATAGCTCCGCATCGACATGCAGTAAGTGCCCGGCTCCAAGAAAGTTTCCGCGCGCGATGCAGCATTGCCGCCGGAATCATCGTCCGAAAGAATAATGCCGCCGGTGCTGTCCAGCAGGTCGATGATCGGGTCACCCGACCCGCGGCCTTCGGCCTCGACCCGCACCGACGTTGGCGCAGAAAGCGAGAACAGTGACACATATTCGTTGCCACCCAGTACAAGGGCCATCTGCTCGCGGTAGTTGTCCGCCACAGAGATATCGGAGTTCCCGGCATCATCTCCGATCCAGATCCCGCCATTGCCGAAGCCGCCGCAAATGTCATCCTGCGCAAATGCGGGTGAAGCTGCGCCCAACATGAGGGCAGCAGTTGCGGTCAGCTTGAAATGCAGGCGTGTCATCGCGGATATTCCTTGTGTTAGATGAACGATCAATGAAGCAAGGCTAACCTCTCAAAAGACCGTTTGGCCAGTCCCGAAAGCCCGTCGCGGTCAAAGAAAAAGGCCGCGCCCTTGCGGGTGCGGCCCTTGTCAATTCGTCTGTCGCAGGTCTTAGCCCTGACGGGCCTTGAACTTGCGCTGTGTCTTGTTGATCACATAGACACGGCCCTTACGGCGCACGACGCGGCAATCGCGGTGGCGCTGCTTGAGCGAACGGAGGGAGTTGCGAACCTTCATGGTGCTCATCCTTATCTGTCGCGGCGCGCGGATTGCGCCTTGGGTTACGTTGCGGGCGCGGTGCCCGGTGAATTCATGGTGGACGATACTGGGATCGAACCAGTGACCCCTTCGATGTCAACGAAGTGCTCTACCGCT
>CAZOMZ010000159.1:0-4853 GCA_964581065.1 uncultured Loktanella sp.
TGGCCGAAGCGATCAGCATCGAGATGGGCGCGCCGATTGATATGGCCCGCTCAAGCCAGGCGCCCTGCCTGCCGTGGCATCTGGAAAACGCTCTTGAGGCCTTCAAGGAAATCGAATGGATCAGACCGCTTGGTCCCCATGCACCCAATGACCGGATTGCGATGGAACCCATCGGCGTTGTCGGCCTGATCACCCCTTGGAACTGGCCGATGAATCAGGTCACGCTCAAGGTCATCCCGGCACTTCTGGCCGGTTGCACTATGGTGCTGAAACCATCGGAAGAAGCACCGCTGTCCTCGCTGCTGTTTACGGAATTCGTGCATGATGCAGGTGTGCCTGCGGGTGTCTTCAACCTTGTGAACGGTGATGGCCTCGGCGTCGGCAACCAGCTCTCGACCCATCCTGATGTGGCAATGATCAGCTTCACCGGCTCCACCCGTGCAGGCAAGGCGATCTCGAAAGCAGCAGCCGAAACGCTCAAGCGCGTCACGCTGGAGCTGGGTGGCAAAGGGGCCAACGTGATCTTTGCAGACGCGGACGAAAAGGCGGTCAAACGCGGCGTGCTGCACTGCATGCAGAATTCGGGCCAGTCCTGCAACGCCCCGACGCGGATGCTGGTGGAACGGTCGATCTATGACGAAACGGTCGAAAAAGCTGCCGAGATCGCCAAAGGCGTCAAGGTCGGTCCCGCATCCGAACCAGGCAGGCACATCGGGCCGGTGGTCAACAGGACCCAATGGACCAAGATTCAGGAAATGATCGAGGTCGGCATCAATGAAGGCGCACGCCTTGTTGCCGGCGGCCCCGGCCTGCCTGAAGGCATGAACAAGGGTTTCTACGTCCGGCCCACGGTCTTTGCCGATGTCAGCAACGACATGCGCATCGCGCAGGAAGAAATCTTTGGCCCCGTGCTGTCGATCATTCCTTTTGACGACGAAGCTGATGCCATCAGGATTGCCAATGACACGCCCTATGGTCTGACCAACTATGTCCAGACCGAGGATGGTGCGCGGCGCAATCGCATGGCGCTCGCACTGAAGGCCGGCATGATCGAGATGAACGGTCAGGATCGCGGCGCTGGTTCCCCATTCGGCGGCATGAAGATGTCCGGCCGCGCGCGCGAAGGCGGCGTATGGGGCATTGAAGAGTTCCTCGAAGTCAAAGCAATCTCCGGCTGGGCTGCCGAGTAATCTCATGTGCAAGGGCGCACCAAATAGGTGCGCCTTTGCCTGTTTAGTGCAATCGCGAAAATGATATGTATTCCTGCAAAGGAATAGGAGCGCGATATGCTGAACCAGATCAAAGGCCTTCACCACGTCACATCGCTGGCCAGTGACCCACGCAACAACAATGCATTCTTCACCAATGTTCTTGGTCTGCGCCGGATCAAAAAGACGGTGAACTTTGACGCCCCCGACGTCTACCACCTCTACTACGGCGACGAGATCGGCACCCCCGGCACTGTCATGACATACTTCCCCTTCCCTCGCGCAGGTCGCGGAGCCAAGGGCGTGGGCGAGGTTGGCCGCACCGTCTTCAGCATTCCCACCGGCACGTCGCAGGCATGGCTCGACCGCCTTGGGACATTCGAAGTCGACGGCGTCGCGACCGATGAACGCTTTGGCGAAAAGCGTGTCCTGTTTGACGGTCCAGATGGCGATCAGTTCGCCCTTGTCGAAAGTGATGATGACCGCTCACCCTGGACCGGCAACGGCGTCAGCGCCGAGATCGGCATCCGCGGCTTCCATTCAACCGATATGCGCCTCAAGGATGCAGGCGCCAGCGCCGAACTGCTGAAGTTCATGGGCTACGAGAAATTCGACAGCCAGGACAATGTCACGCGCTTTATCGTCCCCGGCGGCAACGAGGCCAAGGCGATCGATCTGGAAGAACTGCCATCCGCAGGCTTTGCCGCCCAAGGTGCCGGCTCGGTCCATCACATCGCCTTTGCCGTGGAGAACCGCGCGCGTCAGTTGGAAGTCCGCGAAGCGCTGCTCGACACCGGCTATCAGGTCACTCCTGTGATCGACCGCGACTATTTCTACGCGATCTACTTCCGCACCCCCGGCGGTGTGCTGTTCGAGGTCGCCACGAACGAACCCGGTTTTGACCGTGACGAAGATACCGCGCATCTGGGCGAAGCGCTCAAGCTGCCCAGCCAGCACGAACACCTGCGCGCCAAGCTGGAAAGCTATCTGCAGCCGCTGGAGGACTGATATGTCCTACATTGCAAAACGCACAACAGGGACAGCGGGCCAACCGCTGTTCCTGACCTTCCACGGCACAGGCGGCAGCGAAACCCAGTTTCACGGGTTTGCCGAGAGCCTGATGCCGGGTGCCCATGTCACGTCACCCCGTGGTGATGTGTCCGAATTCGGCGCGCTACGTTATTTCAAGCGGACCGGCGAGGGCGTCTATGACATGGATGATCTTGCCGTCCGCACCGCTGCGATGGCCGACTTCATTCGCCGCGAAAGGGCCGCTGCCGGCGCTGATCGCGTGATCGGACTTGGTTATTCCAACGGCGCGAATATTCTTGCTGCTGTCGCACTGGCACAGCCCGAATTGGTCGATGAACTGATCCTGATGCACCCGCTGATCCCTTGGTCACCGGATCCGCAATCGGGCCTCAAAGACCGCAAGGTCCTGATCACCGCCGGCGAACGCGACCCGATCTGCCCGGCCCCGCTGACCCGCAGTCTGGAAAGCTATCTCAAGGATCAAGGCGCCAAGGTCACAACCCACTGGCATTCAGGCGGACACGAAATCGGCGACAGCGAAATCGGCGCGATTCAGGACTTCCTGTCCTGAATTCTTATCATTTTGCCCGAAATACTCCCGCCGGAGGCATCTTCACCTGCCTCCGGCGGTGGCTTCGCCTAGAAAGGCGCCTTGGCCGTCACCCGCATCCCTTGCCCACCGTCGGGATGACGGAACTGGAGCGTCTCGGAATGTAGCATCAGACGTGGGTAGTCCCGCGCCGCGCCCGTGGCGTAGAACGGATCACCCAAGATCGGATGCCCGAGCGCCTGCATATGGACCCGCAACTGATGAGACCTGCCGGTCTTGGGCATCAGGCGTACCCTGGTCTCACCGCCTCTGGCATTAAGGACACGCCAATCGGTGATGGCAGACTTGCCATTCTGGTGGTCCACCATCTGCTTGGGTCGGTTCAGCCAATCCACAATCAGGGGCAGTTCAACGGTCCCGGTTTTCTCTGTCATCTCGCCCCAGACCCGCGCGACATAGGTTTTTTTGGTCTGGCGCTTTTCGAATTGCAAACCCAGATGCCGCTGCGCATGAGGTGTCAGGGCAAAAACCATCACGCCCGAGGTATCGCGGTCCAGACGGTGCACCAGCAACGCCGTCGGAAAGGCCGCCTGCACCCGCGCGATCAGACAATCTGACAGATGGTCTCCCTTACCGGGGACCGAAAGAAGGCCGCTTGGCTTGTCGATCACCACGACCTCGTGGTCATCATGCAGGATCACAAGCGGGTTTTGCGGCGGGTTGTAGTCGTCGCTCACCCGTAGACCCGATCACCGAAAATCGCAGACCCGACGCGGACATGAGTCGCACCAAGCGCAATTGCCCGCTCAAAATCGCCACTCATCCCCATCGAAAGCCCCTCAAGCCCGTTTCGTGCCGCGATCTTGGCAAGCAGGGCAAAGTGCAGGCTGGGCTCTTCATCAACGGGCGGGATGCACATCAACCCTTTCAATGGCAGATCAAGGCTCCGCACTTCGGCGATAAAGGCATCGGCCTCGGCAGGAAGGACACCCGACTTCTGCGGCTCTTCGCCTGTGTTGACCTGAATGAACAGATCGGGGCACGCACCAAGGTCCTGCGCATGGCGCGCAATCGAGGTGGCCAGTTTCGGGCGATCAACCGTATGGATCGCATCGGCCAGTTGCATGGCCTGTTTGACCTTGTTGGTTTGCAACGGACCGATCAGATGCAGCGCGATTCCTTCGTAGTGCTGACGGAACTCGGGCCATTTGCCCGCCGCCTCCTGCACTTTGTTTTCGCCAAAGATGCGGTGACCCTGGTCAAGAACTGCGGCGACTCGCGCGTTCGGCTGGACTTTGGAAACGGCGATCAGGCTGACATCAGCCACATTGCGCCCCGAATCTTCACAGGCTGCGGTGATTTTGTCCTGAATTGCGGCAAGTGACATGGGGAGGTCCTCTAAAACAGGGGTCACGGGATATTGCAGGCTGAAATAGGGCGATTTCCCTGTGAAGTCATGGGCGAAAATTTGTGTGTCCTTAGTGCATCATTTTGGCGGAAGCGCTTTGAGAACCCCCCATTTCACTTGAGACTTCCGCGCGATAGGCGCAGTTACACCGCAATGCTAGTCAATCTGGCATTCTTGGGAATGCATAACCACGAGGGAAAATATCGATGAAAAGCATCCTTCTTACAACAACAGCACTGGTCGCCTTCGCTGGCGCAGCTGCTGCTGACGGCCACGCAGGCGTAAGCTTCTCCGGCTCCGCTACTCTGGGCTACAACACTGACGAAAACGATCTCGAAAACGAAGGCTTCTACAGCGATCTCGAACTTGACGTTTCGCTGGTTGCCGCTCTGGACAACGGCATCACTGTCACTGCGACTGCCGATGTTGATCAGCTGGACGAGTCTGACTACGATTTCGGTGACGGCATCGTTCTGGAAATCGCTTCTGAAATGGCGTCGTTGACATTCGGCGACACAGACCCATCCGCTGACAAGCATTGGTCCGGTGTTGACGGCGACTCCGTTGGTGACTTCCGCGGCATCACTGAGCACGATAGCGCATTCGACGCCATCATCCGTGGTGAAGCGACTATGGCAGGCGTTACTGCTTCGGT
>CAZOMZ010000160.1:0-4820 GCA_964581065.1 uncultured Loktanella sp.
AGGGCACACGGGTGATCCCTTGCGAATTTCTGATCGCCGCCCGCAGTCACGAGGATGACCTGCACCACCAGCATCAACTGCTGGTCGCCAACTGTCTGGCCCAGTCCGAAGCACTGATGCGTGGCCGTGATCTGGACGAGGCCCGCAGCAAGGTCGCAGGTAAGTTCACCGGGGACGAGCTCGAACGTCAGGCGCGCCACCGTGTCTTTGCCGGCAACCGCCCGTCCGTGACCATCGCATACCCGCAACTGACGCCCGAGGTACTGGGCCAGATCATCGCCCTTTACGAGCACCGTGTGTTCGTTGAAGGGGCAGTGCTGGGCATCAACTCCTATGATCAGTGGGGTGTTGAACTGGGCAAGGAACTGGCAACAGCACTGCAGCCCGTAATCGAAGGCAAGGCCGGCACCGAAGACAAGGATGGCTCGACCGCCGCACTCGTCGGGTTCTTGCAAAAACACGGGGTATAAATCCGGCACGCCTTCTGCTTAAGCTGCGGCAGGCAGAGACAAAAGGGCAGGTCAGATGATCCCAGACTATGCAAATTACGCGATGGTGGCGGTGCTGGTTGCCGCATTCCTGATCGAGATCCGCACGGGGCGTATTCCCAATGTGCTGACGCTCTTGCCGCCACTGATCTTCGTGAGCGTGCTGGTGCTGGCCGACGACCGGTCACCGCTTTACTGGCAGATCGGACTGGCCGCTGGCATGTTCGTGCTGGGGCTGGTGCTTTTCGCTGTGGGAGGCATGGGCGCAGGCGCCGTCAAGCTGCTGGCGGGCACGGTTCTTTTTGTGCCCATGAGCAAGGCTTTCTACACCTTCCTTGCGTTTCTCGCGATTTTCTTTGTCAGTACATTCGTCTTCGTCCAGATCCGCAAGCTATTCGGATCCGAGACAAGCAAATGGCACCTGATGGCAAAACAGGTCATCCCGCTCAGCTTTTCCATCGGCCTCGCGGGAATTCTGGGGATGTTTGTGATCTGACCTAGATCGCAGCCGTCACGATGATTTCGACATGATAGTCCGGTGTGGCGAGTTTTGCTTCGCCGGTCCAGCGCGCAGGGGCGCAGCCTGCGGGCACCCATGCATCCCAGACGGCGTTCATCTCGGCAAATTGCGTGCCGATATCGGATAGCCAGATCTGGGCCGTCAGCAGGTTTTCCTTGCTGGTTCCCGCCTCGGCCAGAAGCGCATCTATGGATGCCAGAACGGCCTTGGTCTGGTCCGCAACACTTGCACCTTCGGCCCCGACCTGACCGGCGAGATATGCGATCCCGTTGTGAATAACCAACTGGCTCATGCGGGCGTTTGTATGCTTGCGGACGATGTCGGGCATTGCGTGTCTTTCCGAGTGTTTGCTGGAGCGGGTAACGGGAATCGAACCCGTAACTGAAGCTTGGGAAGCTTTCGTGATACCTTTTCACCATACCCGCGAAAGGTAAGTTTGGGTAAGCCGCGCGGCGTGCGGCGTCAAGTGGGATCGGCGCGCCTAGACCTTGAATTTACGTCGCAGGAAGGTCTGTGTCGGGCCTTCGACAAAGCGGTTGAGCAGGGCCGCAACACCAAGGCTGAGGATCAGGGCAACAACAAAGATCCCCAGCACATGCCAGACGGTCGCCGTGCCCAGCAATGCAGCATCATCACTGCGGAATACCACGATGGCCCCGATCAGGATCATGGGCATGTGAAAGAGGTAGATCCCCATGATGTTGCGTGAGATCAGGGCCCAAGGCCCTGCAAGCGAGAGCGGTCGGCCCATTTGCGCGACAATCAGCAGGGCTGCGGCAAGAGCGGCAAGGCTGCCGTTGAGGGCCCAGTAGACTGTCCAGAACAGGGGGCTTGTTGTCCCATAGACCCAACTCTCCGCATTGTGCACCGGCAGGAACCACGCGAAAGCGAACAAGGCAAAGGCCAATATCCACAGTGCTGTGCGGTGTGCGACAGTCCGGTCCAGGACCGCGATCCAGCGCGGCCTCAGCGTGACAACTGCAGCGAGCCCGATCCCGATCAGGAAGGGCGTCAGGCGGAACCAAGGTGCGAAATAGAGGGCTGTCGCCTCGGGGTAGATCGCGCCGCGGTCCAGCAGGTGCGTAAAGAGTGTCGTTGCCACATCCGGCTTGTCCCACAGCGGAATCAGTCTGATTGCAATGCTCCCGACAATGGCAAACCCCAGCCAGACAAAGGGACGGCGTGCGCGCATGATGCCGTATGCGATCAATGGCAGGGCAAGGTAGACATACATCATCAGTTCCATCGACCAGCCGACAGGCACAATGGCGCTGCCGGTCAGCAGAAACTCGACAAAGAGCAGCGCAAGGATCGTGTCGGTGATGCTGTTGCCTTGCGCCAGCGCGAAAAGCAGCACGGCGATGTAGTATAGCGGAATGATCCGCGAGACGCGCCGCACATAGAACCGCCGCAGGTCGATGCCGCCGGATGTGCCGATCTCGGACAACAGACCGCGCGTCAACAGGTAAGATGACACAAGAAAGATGATATCAACGCCAAGCGGTTGCCAGCTGAAGTTCATCCACCACGGATAGTCCGCTATCAACCGCGGGATATCCTCGGCAGGGGCAAAGCGCATCAATCCGTGAATGACGTGGAACAGGATCACATGGGTAATCGCCCATGCCCGCAAGACATCCAGCAGCGCGTCACGCTTGTGTAGCGCTGCCTGCACCCTTACCGCGCCCGCCGCCGTCTGCGGCCGCCGTCGCCACCGCCGCCGCCCGTGTTGTGGTTCACATCCGGGATGGTGACGATGCTTTCAAGGATCGGGAACGGCTCGACCGAGTTGGGGATGGCCGAGGCATTTACGAAATGCTCCTGGAACCTTGGTTCGATGGCGGTTTCGATCTTGTGGATATTCTGGACGGTGGCCTCGATCTCGGTCCGCGCGGCAGTGTTGAGCAGGGCAATCCGCGCGCCGGTGCCGGCGGCGTTGCCGGCACTTGTCACCTTGTCGAGCGGCGCATCGGGGATCATACCCAGCACCATCGCGTGTTTGGGGCTGATATGGGCACCAAAGGCACCGGCGAGGGTGACACGATCCACTTTGTCGACGCCAAATTTGTCCATCAGCAAGCGTGCACCGGAGTAAAGGGCAGCCTTTGCCATCTGGATTTGCCGGATATCGGTATTTGTCACCGTGATCATTGGCCCGCCATCAGCGGTGCCGTCATAAAGCAGATAGGAATTTGTCCGTCCGTCCTGAAAACAGTTTGGCGAACCTGTCTGTTCGGCAGAGCCGATCAACCCCGGACCATCGACGATCCCTGCCAGACGCATCTCGGCAATGACCTCGATAATGCCAGACCCGCAAATGCCGGTCACACCTGTCTGTGCGATGGCCGCATCAAAGCCTTCCTCGTCAGACCAGAGGTCCGAGCCGATGACCTGAAACCGCGGAAGTTTGGTCACAGGGTCGATCTGCACATGTTCGATGGCACCGGGGGCGGCGCGCTGGCCGGAACTGATCTGCGCGCCTTCGAAGGCAGGACCGGTGGGCGAAGAGCAGGCGAGCACCTTTTCCCTATTGCCCAAAAGGATTTCAGCGTTCGTGCCCACATCAACGATCAGCACAAGATCATCGGACTTATCCGGTGCCTCAGACAAGGCGACAGCGGCGGCGTCAGCCCCGACGTGGCCCGCGATGCAAGGCAGGATGTAGACGCGCGCGGCCGGATGCAGGTTGAGTTCAAGTTCGGATGCCCGCAGCGAAATGGCCTCGGACGTTGCCAGCGCAAAAGGGGCCTGCCCAAGCTCATAGGCGTCAATGCCAAGAAACAGATGGTGCATCACGGGGTTGCAGACAAAAACGGCATCGACAATCAGATCGCGGTCGATCTGCGCCTCTGACGCGATCTGCACAAAAAGGGCGTTCATGCCTTCGCGTACAGCGCGTGTCATTTCGTCCGAACCCGTCGGGTTCATCATGCCGTAGGACACGCGGCTCATCAGGTCTTCGCCAAAACGGATTTGCGGGTTCATAATGCCCGACGACGCAATAACCTCGCCCGATTGCAGGTCGCAAAGATGTGCCGCAATGGTTGTCGAACCAAGGTCGACGGCAAGGCCGTAGATCGTGCCTTCGTAGAAGCCGGGCCAGATCTGGATGATTTTGGGCGCAAAGACCGCGTCCCCCAGATGGACGGCGACGGTGACTTTCCAGCCGCCTTTGCGCAGTGCCTTTTGCAACATCTTCAGGACGGCCAGATCGGCCTCAAGATCAGGGAGATCCCAGTCGCGGCGCAGTGCAGCGACAAGGCGCTCGAGATCACCCGAGGGATCGTGCATATCGGGTTCGTCGACCTCGACATAATAAAGTTTGGTCGAGGGGTTCATGACGATGGATCGCGCCTCGGCACGTTTGCGCACAACCTGTTTGTGAACCTGACTTTCGGGGGGGACGTCAATGATGACATCTTTCAGGATCGTCGCCTGACATCCCAACCGCCGGCCCTTTTTCAGCCCGCGCTTGTCGTCATAGCGCTGCTCGACCGCGTTCCACTCGGACAGGGCGTCCTCGGCAACGGTCACGCCATGCTTGGAGAACTCTCCGTAAGACGGCGTAATCTGGCACTTAGAGCAGATACCGCGGCCGCCACAGACCGAGTCGAGGTCCACCCCAAGCGACCGTGCGGCCTGCAAGACGGGTGTGCCAACAGGGAAATGCCCCCGCTTGCCAGAAGGGGTAAAGATAACAAGAGGATCGTTGGCCATTATTTGCACCTTATCCGACGTTGCGGCGAATGTAGCGGCCAGCGCTGCGAGGGGAAGGGCCATATCCGTCATAATGATTATGGGGAACGGCATGG
>CAZOMZ010000161.1:0-4811 GCA_964581065.1 uncultured Loktanella sp.
GAAGGTGCCGCCTTCCGCGACGAGGTGCTGCGCGAGACCGGCATCAAACTCTGGATCATCGACGGCAAGGAAGAGGCGCGTCTCTCGGCGCAAGGTGTGCTGTTGGGTTGGCCGGGCAGCTATGGTCTTGTCTGCGATATCGGCGGGTCGTCGATGGAACTGGCCGACCTCGCCGAAGGGCGCGTGGGTCAACGTGTGACCTCGGCCCTCGGCCCGCTGAAACTGCGCGAGATCAAGGGCGGGCGCAAAGCGATCAAGGCCCATGTGCGCGAAGTAATGGCTGGCCTGCATGAAGAGATGGGCAACGAAACAGGCATGCGTCTGTTTCTTGTCGGCGGCTCGTGGCGCGCGATTGCCCGTGTGGACATGGAGCGGCGCGGCTATCCGCTGACGGTTCTGCACGAATATCGCATGTCCGCGCGGCAGATCAGCAAGACCGCCGAATACATCCGCAAATCCGACCTGCAGGACTTGCGCGGGCGCTGCAATATCTCGGACAGCCGTATGTCGCTGGTGCCATACGCGACCATCGTCCTCAAAGAACTGATGCGCACCTTCAAACCCAAGGACGTGGCAGTGTCCTCCTACGGCATCCGCGAGGGGATGCTTTACGAGCAGATGCCGCGCGAATTGCGCGAACGCGACCCGCTGGTCGAAGCCTGCCGCTTTGCAGAAAGCAAGGATGCCCGTCTGCCGGGATTTGGCCGTATCCTCTATGATTTTGTCAAACCGCTCTTCCCGCGGGCGAACTGGCAGAAGAAACGGATCATCAAGGCCGCCTGCCTTCTGCATGACGTCAGCTGGCGCGCCCATCCTGACTATCGCGCCGAAGTGACCTTCGACAACGCGACCCGCGCCAACCTCGGCGGGCTGAAGCATTCCGAACGTGTGTTTCTCGGGCTCGCACTGATGAACCGCTACACCAGCAAGACATCGAACACCCGTTTCGACCCGCTTTTTGCGATGCTGACACCCGACCAGATCAAAGAGGCCGAGATCCTTGGCAAGGCGATGCGGCTTGGCGCGATGCTCTGGCTGACTGCGGAAGAGACACCCGGTTCGCTGAAATGGAAAGCGAAGTCGGGCGAATTGATCCTGAAGCTAGAGAAACGGGCAGAACCGCTTTTTGGGGAAGTGGCAGAGTCCCGTTTCAGCGCCTTGGCCAGCGCGATGGGTGCACAGCCCGTCGTCAACTTCGACAAGTAGTCGCTACAGCTCGACCTCGCCAGTGTCGGGGTCGGGTTCCCATGCAGGGGCATCCGGTGAACGGCGTATGATGATATCGCCGTTCGGCATGATCTCGGGCGCCTCGTAGTGGCGGATGTCATCGATCTGATCAAGAAGTGCCGCAAAGGCAGGGCCGATGGCCTGTGCAAATTCGGCAAAGGCCGGGCCCAGTTCGTCCATGCTTTTGCGCATCTCATCGAGAGCGGGTTCCATCTCTGACATGATGCCGCGCATGAACAGGCGCGCGCCTTCTTCCATCAGGCTAAAGCCGTCCTCGTCCTGAGGCGTTTCAGCCTCTTGCGGCAGGGCGGGCTGCGCAGCGAGGCCGATCAGAATGGTCAGTATCGCAAGCTGTTTCATACCTCAGAGATAGGCACGCTGCCTTGCGTTTTCAATTGGCCAGATCAATGTCCAGCACGACAGGGAAATGGTCTGACGCATCCAGTAGCGCCTGCCGCAACGCGGGGTCGGCATAGCAATCGGGATGGTCAAACGGATGCCATATCTGCCATTCCGGTCCCTTGGCGCGTAGCCCTTCGGACACCATGACATAGTCAAGCAGCACTTCCATGAAGGGCTGACCCTTGCGTTTGAACCGCGCTGTGGTCGGAACAACGCCCAAGCGGCGGCTGAGCGCCATCTGCGCATGCGGATCATAGAGGCGTTTCTGGTCCCCCTCGCCCAGCACAATCTCGACCCCTGAACGGCCGAAGAGTTTTTCGTATTCGTCCAGCCCCGGACCATCGTTGAAATCACCCAGAACAATCAGAT
The DNA here is from genome assembly GCA_964581065.1 of uncultured Loktanella sp. Taxonomy (GTDB): domain Bacteria; phylum Pseudomonadota; class Alphaproteobacteria; order Rhodobacterales; family Rhodobacteraceae; genus Yoonia. The sequence continues at coordinate 1,999 of CAZOMZ010000161.1, forward strand.
CCTCGCCCGCATCCAGATGCTGGCTCACCCGTTTGCGCAGCCAGACGCATTGGGCCAACTGCTTGCGGCGGTTTTCAATGGAAATGCGTGTCGCTTCCTGAGAATTCGCCGCACCGTGGGGGGCCTTGGATTTGGCATGGACGCCGATCAGGCGCAGCGGACCATGCGCAGTTGTCAACGCAACCTCAAGCGGCGGTTTTGACCAGACTATGGCCTCCGGCTTGGCGTCGGTGTCGACGTCCATCTGAAACGAGCGGTCAAAGCGCGGCACATCGGGCGTGTCCTGCGGATCGTGGTGGGCCTGCATGACGAACGGGTCATACATCAGCGCGATCTCTTGCTGGGTGTCGTTGGCAAAGCCGGTCAGCACTTCTTTGGTGCGCAAGCCGAATGTCTCGGCAAATCTGGTCAGCGCCTTGCGGGCGTTACGGGTGGGACTGGTGTCAGGTGCTTCGATCACCATCACCGCATCGGCATCCATTGCGGCAAAGACCTGCCCCAGCGCCTCGATCTGCATGGCCTTGGTGACGTTCCAGCGTGACGACCAGCTGTTGTTGAAAATCAGCTCGCCGTCATCATCGAAGAGCGTGTTGAACCACTCGACGTTATAGGTGGCGATCCTCACGCCGCGCGGCCACTCTGGATGTCTTCCCACGCGCGGTTGATGGCGACCATCCGGCGCTCGGCCAGTTTGACCGCTTCTTCCGGCACGCCGCGGGCGATCATCATGTCGGGATGGGTCTCGCGGACCAGTTGCCGCCAGGCTTTGCGGACGTCCTCCATGGGCGCATCGGGATCAACGCCCAGCACGTCATAAGGGTCGCGCTCGGCCTCTTTGACAAACTGGGCGCGGACCCCGCGAAAGCGGCGTTCGTCAAATCCCCAGATCATGGCGACCTCATAGAGGAAATCATCCTCTTTGGGGTGATAGACACCATCCGCCACAGCGATATGGAACAGCCCCTCAAGCAGGTCGCAAAGCGGGCGGTCGTCTTCGCCATACATCGCCTTGATCCGGCGGGCGTAGGTGTCAAAGCCGGCGACGTCCTGACGGGCAAGGTTAAAGACGCGGGCGGCATTCGCCTCTTCTTCGGGCGGGATCAGAAAGACCTCGCGAAAGGCCACTACCTCATCCTTGGTCACGCGGCCATCCGCCTTGGCCATCTTGGCACCCAGCGCGATCACGGCAATCGTAAAGCCCACCGACCGGTCAGGATCGCCGCGCAGCTTGTCAAATACCTCTGACAGGCTCTCGCCATTGGCAAGGGCGGCAATCGCCTCGGCAATGCGGGTCCAAATCGACATGGGGTTGCCCCCTTTCAGAGCATCTTCTGCATCAAGACAAGATCAATCCAACGCCCGAATTTGAACCCCACTTCCGGCAGGGTTGCAACCGTGCGGAACCCGCAGGCGGCATGAAAAGCCACAGCACCCGCGTTTTCGGCGCTGCAGCCGGCAAAAAGCGAATGATAATCTGCCGCGCGCGCCGCATCGCAGGTCGCCGCCATCAGCGCCCGACCGCCACCGCGCCCACGCCCGTCGTCATGCAGCAGGATCGTGTGTTCGGCGGTGTGGCGATAACCCTCACCCCCGCGAAACTGGAAGTATCGGGTAAAGCCCAGAACGCGCCCCTCTTCCTCCCAGACAAGTGCCTGTCTGGCGCAAAGTTCGGCCACTTCGGCCACCGGTTTTTCCACTGGGTTGAAGGTGATCGTGGTGTGGCGGATCGCATGGTTCCAGATCGCAGCGATCTGGGGTGCGTCCTCGGGGATGGCAGGGCGGATGGTCACAGGATGCGCTCTCCCTGCGGGGTCTCGAAAACCGCGCGCATCGCAAAGGGGCCAGAGGTGAGGGACACGCGCGGATCGTCAAGCGCCAGCATGGCGGCGATCTTCTCGGCCATCGGATGCCAGATATGCAGCTCTTTGAGGCGGCATCCGCTTGGCGCAAGGGCCTTTGACGGGTGCGTCTGGTTCTCGCCCCATTTGATGACGGTCGGCATGCCCCCGTCAAAAGGCAAACTGCCATCATCAGGGACGGTGATCTGCCAAGTCAGTTCGCCGCGCGTCAGGGCGCGCGGGGCGCCCGCTTCGGGCGGGGCATCGGCAAGGTCGTCGGTCTGACAGATCCAGTTGGCCAGACGCGTCGGGCCCGTGAAATGATCCAGTCCGAACCACGCATGGCCTGCCTCGGGCACAGCGCCCGGATCAATGGCGATGACTTCGAGGTAAAGCCCGTCTGCCAGCCCCAAGAGCGTGTTGTGCGTGCCATAGCGGACATGCTTGCCGCCCTGTTGCATCGTCACACCCAACCGCCCTTCCACCCAAGCGGTGCCTTCGGCGAGGTCAGTGCAGGCAACAGCGATGTGGTCGAGGGTCAACATAGGCAGGCTCCGTCAGGTCGGCTGCGCATTCTTGCCCGCGCGATGCGCCATTTTGCAACCCCCCACAATGCAAAGGCCGCGCCCGGTCCTCCCTCCGGACGCGGCCTGCTCCGCGCGGCGTTAGCGACGCGCCTCGCGGATCAGCCCCAAGATGTCTTCGGCAGCCTTCGGGATATTCGTCCCGGGTCCAAAGATCGCCTTGACGCCATTGTCATAAAGGAACTGGTAGTCCTGCTGCGGAATGACCCCGCCACAGATCACGATGATATCCTCGGCGCCTGCGTCTTTCAGCGCCTGCACGAGCTTGGGAGCCAGCGTCTTGTGCCCTGCCGCCTGCGACGAAATCCCGATCACATGCACGTCGTTGTCGATGGCATCCTGTGCCGCCTCTTCCGGTGTCTGGAACAGTGGGCCCACGTCCACGTCAAAG
>CAZOMZ010000162.1:0-4720 GCA_964581065.1 uncultured Loktanella sp.
GTCGCCCTGAAAAGATCGACGACCTGAACGAACACAAGCTGCTGCACTATTCCAATCAGGCCAATTCGGCTGTCTGGAAACTGACCGCACCGTCTGGCGAAAAACGTCAGGTGCGCACGGCTGGGTGGCTCACTGTCAATGACGGGCAGTCGCTGCTGAATGCCTGTATCAGCGGACTTGGCATCGCCTATCTGCCCAGCTTTCTCTACGCCGAGGCGATGGAGAAAGGGTTGGTCGAAGATGTCATCCCCGACCTGCCGATCGAGACAAAGGGCGTCTACGCGGTTTACCCGCCCGGCCGCTTTACCCAGCCTAAAGTGCGTGCTTTCATCGACTTCCTCGTGCATGCCTTTGCCGACAAGGGCCCCGACCGCTGGTAATCCCTGCCTGCCCCTCGCACGTTAAGAGAATCGCAACAACTGGCCTCTAGTCCGGCTCCGAACGGAGCGGACAGATGATCGACAAATTCATGCAGGTGATGGCCCCCAAGAACGCTTTGGGATTTGTCGTGCGTTTGATATTGCTGATCGCGTTCGTTGCTGCAGCGAACCTCGTCTTCAGCGCGATCGTCTATGATCATGGCCATCCGCCGGTCTACTACCTGGCGCATGCAGCTTTCGTCGGCGGGCCGCTGATCGCCTTTTTCCTGGCGGTTTCGGTCTTCCAGATCAAGCTGCAACGCCGGTTGTGGGCCCTGTCGCACAAAGACCCGTTGACGGGTCTGGACAACCGCAGGTCCTTTTTCGAACGCTGCGAACTGGCCCGCCAGTCAGAGCCGCAGGGCGTCCTTCTGATCCTTGATGCGGACAGATTCAAATCCATCAACGATACCTACGGCCACGGCGCAGGTGACCGCTGTCTCAAAGCGCTGGCAGTGGCAATCCGGCAAGGTGTGCGCAAGGGCGATATCATCGGCCGCATCGGAGGCGAGGAATTTGCCGTCTACCTGCGCGACACGACCCCTGATCAGGCCCAGACAATCGGCGAGCGATTGACCCTGCCGATTGCATTCCAGACCCGCGAAGGTGTCCCGCTCAAGATCACGCTGTCGATTGGTGCGGTGATATCCAGCAAAGACACGACGCTGGATGAACTTTTTGCCGAAGCAGACAAGGCGCTCTATCAGGCCAAGGTCGGCGGGCGTGCCCGTCTGGTCTTTGCCGAGTCCGATCTGGCCGCCTGACCCCTACTGTGTCGAGGTGACGATGACCTCCACGCGCCGGTTTGCGTCGCGCCCTTCCTCGGTCAGATTACTGGCAATGGGGGCAAGATAGCCCATGCCTTCGGCTTCCAACTGGCGACGAGGGATACCGTAGTCGGCTACCAGCCGCTCCAACACAGAGGCGGCCCGGCGTTTCGACAGCGCGATATTGCCTTCGAGCGATCCGGCAGAATCTGTATGACCGACGAGGGCAACGGTCCGCTCGGGATAGATCAGCAGATAATCCGCAAGTGCCTGCAAGGATGCAAAGTCTCCCGTGCCCAGTTGCGCAGAGCCCGTATCAAACGCCAGATCCGCCAACACCGCACGCCCGATTGTGTCCATCTGGGTCGCCAGATCGGCATCAGGCATCGCGCCCAGCGCCCGTAAAGGTGCCGCCGCGGCATCAGCGACCGGCGCCGCGGCAAGGGCAGCAGGCGCCACATAGGTCACCTCGACAAATCCCGCCTGCGATGTCCGGCTGACAAAGAGGGTCAGGGTTTCGATCCCCTCAGGCCCCAGACGCTCTGCCGCGAGGAACCGGAAATCCCCGATGTTGATCCGCATTTCCGGCGGCGGGAAGGTCGCAACCGCGAAGCGGAAATCAAACCCGCCACAGGCCTCGGTCTGGCATTCGAAGATCACGCGAAAACGGTCGTTGCGCAGTTGCTCGCGCAAGGGGCGCAGGATTTGCAGCGTAGTCAGCGACGGCGCCGCAATGCGCCACGCCTGCCGCGTCAGCAGCCCTTCAACGGTCTTTTGCGGCAGCGTGCCGTTCTCCCAGATGCCGGTCGGCACCGCATAGCTGTCGAGGCGGCTGACATCCTCGCGCGTCAGCGTGGCGTTGCTGGGAAACTGCAGGCCCTGCGCCTCGGCGGCACCTGCAAACGCCAGCAAAAGAACAAGCGCGCGGGCGATCATCTGGCTTGGGCGTGATAGTCGTCGTTGGGCCGCATATCGGTGGCCGAGGCGATGCGGTTGCTCATGTTGTAGAAACCGGCTGTCGCCGCGATGTCCCAGATGTCGCGGTCGCTGAAGCCCGCATCACGCAAGGCCTGCCGGTCGGCTTCGGTGATCCTGGCGCTGGCGATGGTCATCATCTCGGCGAATTCCAGCATGGCCCGCTGCCGTGCATCAAGCGGGGCGACGCGCCAGTTCATCACAAGCATCTCGCCCAGTTTGGGGTCGCCCGAGAGCTGGCGCACCGCTGCCCCGTGGGACACGAGACAATAGTAGCATTTATTGATCGACGACACGGTGACCGCGATCATCTCGCGCTCGAGTTTGGATAGCCCGCTGTCGGCCAGCATCACATCATTGTAGAGGGCCGCAAAAGCGTTCAGCTTGTCGATGTCAAAGGCATAGGCGCGCAGCACATTTGGCACCATCCCCAGCTTTTCCTGACAGATATCAAAGTATTTCTGTGTCGCCTCGGGCAGCGGGTCCACCATCGGCAGGTCAAGGGCTGTGGGTTGGTCTGTCAATGTCTTACTCCGGCAGGATCCGATAGTGATACTGTCCCACAAGCGTCATCCCGAGGGAAGTGTAGAGCGCGTTGGCGCCCGGGTTTGCTTGTGTCGTCACCAGCGTCAGGAAAGCCGCGCCCTGCGCCTGCGCCCAAAAGGCCACCGCCCGCGTCAGATGTGCAGCCAGACCCTGCCTGCGGTGTTCTTTGGCGACCTCAAGCGCGTGGATCATCGCGCAATCGGCAGCAATGCCCACAAAGACAGTTCCGGCGGGACGGTCATTGATCCGCCCCAGAATGGTGGTCTTGGGTTGCCACGCGCGGTCCATCACATCAAGCCGTCCCTGACCTATGCCGCCAGCAGCCCAGATTTCGGCCTGCGCGGCCAAAGGCGGCCAGACCGTGAATGCGGTGACAGCGGGCGGGCGTTCGGTTGCGATCTCGGCTATCGGCGCGGCATAGAGGTTCACGGGATCCTTGATCACATAACCACGCGCGGCCAGCGCCCCGTCCAACTGGTCTTCCCCCTCGCGGATCATAAACAAAGGCGTCTGTCCGACGTCGCGCATCGCGCGTTCTGCCTCAAGGATGTCGTCATCCCCGAACGCACCCTCAACCGTTGCGGCAGAAACGCGGCTCCCGCCTTTTCCGTCGACGCGGATCGTCCATGGCCCGACCGCGCGCTTAGCGACCGGGGGCCATGTTCCGTCGATCACGGCATAGAGTTTCTGGGCGTCGGGCAGGGTCATGCGGAAAACAGGGCTTCCAGTTTGGTCATAGCTGAATCCAGTTCTGCGGCATCGGTGCCTCGCACCACGATATTCGACCCATAAATTCCGTCTTTTTGGAACGGATAGGACCCCACCGACAGCGCCGGATGATCCGTCGCGAATTTCCCCAGCGGCCCTGCCAGATCACCTTCACCGCGCATCAGGCGCAGGGTGCGCGACAAAAGCGGCGCGCCGCCCGTGAGCGTTGGCAGGATACTGGCGACCATCGCCCGAAAGACCGATGGGACGCCCGCCATGACATGGACGTTGCCCAGCGTGAAGCCGGGCGCGGTGCTGACGGGATTGTCAATCAGCGTGGCACCGTCAGGGATACGGGCCATCCGCAGGCGGGCTTCGTTCAGTTCCTGACCCGACCGGTCGTAATGCGCCTGTAGCAGCGCCCGGGCATCGTCGCGCACGTCGATATGCGCGCCAAAGGCCGCGGCGATGCAATCGGCGGTGATGTCATCATGCGTCGGCCCGATCCCGCCGCTGGTAAAGACGTGATCACAGGCCTCCGACAGTGCCTTTGTCGCGGCGATGATCGCGTCGCGGTCGTCGCTCACGACCCGCACCTCTTTCAGGTCAATTCCGCGCTCGGTCAACTGCCCCGCCAGATAGTGCATATTCGCATCTCGGGTGCGCCCCGAGAGGATCTCATCCCCGATCACAAGCATCGCGGCACTGGGGTTTGGCATGGGGTGTTCTCCTTGGTGTTTTTGGACGTTATAGGGCGGTCATGGAATTTGCCACGCCCCTTGTCCCTGCCCGCCTGATCAAACGCTACAAACGGTTTCTGGCCGATGTCCTTCTGGAGGACGGGCGCGAGGTGACGGCGCATTGCGCGAACCCCGGCAGCATGATGGGGCTGGCCGAGCCGGGGATGAAGATCTGGCTGGAACCAAACGATGATCCCAAAAAGAAGCTCAAGTTCGGCTGGCGGTTGGTGGATCATGAAAACGGGCATTTCACGGGCGTCGATACCTCGATCCCGAACCGCGCTCTGAAAGCGGCGCTCGTGGCGCGTGAGGTACCGGGCCTGCCGCCATATGATCTGGTGCGGGCGGAGGTGAACTACGGCCAGAACAGCCGCATTGATTTCCTGCTAAGCGGGGATGGTCCCGAAACCTATGTTGAGGTCAAGAGCGTGACGCTTTCCCGCCAGACGGGCCTTGCCGAATTTCCCGACAGCGTGACGGCGCGCGGGGCCAAGCATCTTGACGAACTTGCGGCGATGGTGACCGAAGGCCATCGCGCGGTGATGTTCTATCTGGTGCAGCGGAC
>CAZOMZ010000163.1:0-4689 GCA_964581065.1 uncultured Loktanella sp.
GCGCACGATCATGATGTCGAGGCCGGAAACCACATCACGCTTGAGCGACGAGAAATCGGCCAGCGCGTCAAAGCATTGTGCAGGGCGCAGGTTTGCAAAGAGGTCCATCTCTTTGCGCAGGCGCAACAACCCGCGCTCGGGCTTCAGGCTGAAGTCGAGGTTGTCGTATTTCGGACCACCGACAGCACCCAGCAGAACTGCATCCACTTCTTGTGCCTTGGCCATCGTGTCATCATGCAGCGGCACACCATGCGCGTCATAGGCGGCACCACCGACGAGGTCTTCGGAGACATCAAATGTCATGTCGCGCTTGTCGCCGAACCACGTAATGATCCGCTTCACTTCGTCCATGACTTCGGGGCCGATGCCGTCGCCGGCGAGGATCAAGAGGGATGGGTTTGCCATGGGTCTGTCCTTGGTTGAATAGGTTGGACAGCCCCTATCGCGACCGCCGCCTATGTTCAAGATACCAGGGGCTTCAGACGCTGCTCCAACAGGGTCCAGACACGCCGGATGCGTGGCGTCTGGCGCATCGCCTCATGCGCGGTCAGCCAGACCGGCAGGACCGGCAGGGCAAGCCCCACGTCCAGTTCCTCGACGGTTGGATCGGCGCGCCCGATGATGGTCTGGCCAAAGCCGATGCCGCAGCCCGCACGGACGAGTTGCCAATAGGCAATATTGTCATCGCAGCGGGTCTTGAAGAAGTCGCGGGTCACATCCGCGCCCGCGTCCTGAAAACCGGCGACAATATCGTTGCTGACATCATAGCCCACGATGTCATGCTCCAGCAGGTCCATCATCGTCTGCGGACGCCCCCGCGCATCCAGATAGGACTTTGCGGCAAAAACCGAGAGCGGCATATCGCCCAGATGCTTGGTGATCAGGTCCAGCTGGGTGGGGCGATACATGCGGATGGCGATATCCGCCTCGCGGTAGAGCAGGTTGCTGGTGCTGTCCGACGGGACCAGGTCTATCGCGATCTGCGGCTCCAGCACCCTGATCTCGGCAATGATCTGAGGCAGGTGGTAGACAGAGAAAGCCACGCTCGCCGTGATCCGCACCGTGCCCTCAAGCTGCGTCTGGCGGCCTGCCGCCTTCAGGCTGATCTCGCGTACTGCCTCGCGCATGGCTTGCGCGGGTGCGACCAGTGCCGCCCCCGTTTCGGTCAGGGCAAAGCCGCGCGGCTGACGGTGAAACAGCTCGACGCCCAGCTGTGCCTCGATCAGTTTGATCTGGCGGCCGAGTGTCGGCTGGCTGGTGCCCAGCACCCGCACCGCACCAGAGAGACTACCGGTTTCGGCCACAGCGAGGAATGCCTGCACCAGCGACCAGTCGAGTTTGTCGAGAGACTTATCCATTCAATATTGAATACATGATAGCAAATATCTCGCAATATCTTTTCATATTTGAATTTCGCAAGATGGGTCAACGCAATCAAAAGGAGACCCACCATGTCCACAGTTCTGATCCTCGGCGGAAACGGAAAAATCGGCAGCCGCAGCGCAGAGGCCTTTGCCGCAGCGGGCTGGACCGTCCGCCACTACAACCGCAAGACCGAAGATATGTCACAGGCTGCAATGGGCGCGGATGTGATCGTCAACGGTCTGAACCCGCCTGCCTACCATAACTGGGAGGTTCTGATCCCGCAGATCACCGATCAGGTCATCGCAGCGGCCAAAGCCAGCGGTGCCACGGTCATCATCCCCGGCAACGTCTACAACTTCGGCAACCAGCCCGGCACATTTGACGAGAACACACCCCACCTTGCGACCACCAAGAAGGGCCGCGTCCGCATCGCGATGGAAGAGGCCTACCGCTCATCTGGCGTGCAAACCATTGTGTTGCGTGGTGGCAATTTCATCGACCCCGCGGGCAACGGCGACATCATGGAGATGCTGGTGATGCGCGAGATTGCCAAGGGCAAGATCACGGCCGCCGCCCATCCCGATACGATGCAGGCCTATGCCTATGTCCCCGACTGGGCCCGCGCTGCTGTGATGCTGGCCGAAAAGCGCGACCGTCTTGCCCAGTTTGAGGATGTGCCGTTCGAGGGCCACAACTTTACCGTCACACAGTTGCGCGACACCCTGAACCGTGTGACGGGGCGCACCTTCAAGATCGCGCGTTTTCCTTGGGTCGTTGTGACACTGCTTTCGCCGTTCTGGGAGCTGGGTCGTGAATTGCGCGAAATGCGCTACCTCAGCGAACTTGATCATCAGGTCAGCGGGACCAAACTGTCGCGGCTTCTGCCCGACTTCGTGCCTACTGATCTGGAAACCGTGATGTGCGCGGGCCTACCTGCTGATATCCACCCAGACAAGGCGGTGGGGGCCAGCCGCCGGACCCTCGTCACCCTCTGAAGATGGTGCGGGCATGTAGGTGCCCGCATCCACCACCCGCCAGTCGCGCGACGGCAGCACGTAAGAGACCCGCAACACCCCCGGTCCGTCTTCGCCCCAATCGGCGTTGGGCTGGCCTGCGTGCGGGTCTTGAAGGTCGTTGCGGGCAAGGAACGCCGCCATCGCCGCGCGATCCCCGTCGCCTGCTCCAGGATCAAGGTTGCTGTTGCCGATCACGACAAAGGATGCGGGCTGCGGACCCAGACGACCGTCCAGCACATGCTCCCACAGGCGCAACTCGTCCCGCGACCGCAGGCCGTTCATATCCTCGGGGCCATCAAAGACCGGCGGTGTGGCGGCAAAGGCCAAAAGGCGCAACGCGCCGTCAGGCAGTATCACGGGCACATCCCAATGGGCGCTCGAAGACACCGGCAGGACATCCAGCACCGCTTGTGACAGGAACGGACCGTCAGGTCCAACGGGCAAATCCGCATCGGGCAGGTCACGCCAGAGAACCGCGCTATGATCCACAAATCCGGTTTCCGCGAAGGGAAAGCGCGACAGCACCGCCAATCCCCCGTCCCCCGCGAACCGCCCATAGCCGAGCGCATCCCGCGCCTCGCCCGTACGCCCGTTCCCGTCAATGTCCAACCCTGTTGCCCGACCGGCATTGGGCATGCGGGCAAAGCGGTAGGGATAGGTTGCGGCCAATTCCTGAGCAAAGGCATCAAGGGCCAGACCGTCCAGATCATAGTCAAAGTCGGTCAGGACCAGCACATCCGGCAAAACGTGATCGATCACGGAAACGATCGCCGCGATCCCCTCGTCTTCACCCCGGCGCAGATCGCGTAACAACAGACCCGGCCCGTCACGGCTGAGCGGTGCGGCAAAAGTTGCGATGCGGTAGGTCTCAGCCGCGACCGGACAAGCGGTCAGTGCGACGATCAGACATAGCGGCGGATACCAACGCCACGGTCGCCATAGGCGCGGCGGCGCTGCAATTCGATCATATAGGCGATCCGACTGATCGCGATTCCGCGCATCAAAAGGTTCGCTGGCAAAAAGGCCCATGCCGCCACCGTCCAGATCAGTGTCTGGGTGCTATCAAGGCTGATCGGAGTCCCGAAGACGCTGATCAACTGGATCACACCCGGTGCCAAGAATGGGACCGCCAAGCCTAACAAAACGTTAAAACGCGCATCGCGGCGGAGACGCTTGACCACATCGCCGCCCGAAGTGGGATCGAAGGTCGGCAGATTGACCCAGACGTTGAAAGCCTCGGTCCGGCGCGGCCAGCGGTAAAGACGCAGCAGGATGACGAACCAGATGACCGAGAAGCTGACCAGCAGATAGCTGAGCCCTGCAGCATCGCGCATCCGCTCCAGCACGGCAGGGTCTGTGCCCGCTGGCATCAGGTCAATCATCAGGCGCACGGGCGAATAGGGAAAGTCGATGGCGCGGCCGATCTGCGATCCGCTCGTCTGGAAAAAGTCGGAGGCAGCAGAGGGCGCTTCGCCGCCGCGAAAGATCACTGACAGGCAAAGCACCGTGGCAAAAAGCGCTGCAAAGCGGACGCGGTTGAACGGTGGCGCATCACGGAATTCGACAAGGCTCGGGCTGGAGGCCGTGTATTCAACGATCGTGAACAAGGCCGCAAAAACCGCAGCCAGTGCCACAATCGAGGTGCTGTCATCGCTGCGCTGGGGCAAGAGTGCGTAAGGCATGACGACCAGCATCACGACAAGTGCGGCCCTTACAATTGCTCCGGGCAAGCGAAACAGCACTTTCTAACCCCTTTCACCCGACGGATATCTTCCGGGCCGTTTGCACAGGCGGCGCAAAATGCCGCAATTCACTCGTGATACAATCTTGCCGCGTCTTGCAGGGTGTCGGCAATGGATACTCTGAAATAGACGTACCCCTTGAGTGAATTTCACCCCACAGTGGTAGGCCATTGCAACCGAATTCGTTGTTTAACCTCTATTCATCTCAGAAATTTCATCCCGAAATGCAGAAAAGCCGCACTACTGTGCGGCTTTCCAAGGGTTTTCCAATACTTAGACCCAGGGACGCTGGGCGCTTGCCTGAGCCTCATAGGCGTCGATGGCCGTGGCCTTTTCCATCGTCAGACCGATGTCATCGAGACCGTTCATCAGACAATGTTTCTTGAACGGGTCCACCTCAAAGGTGAAAACCTCACCATCGGACGAGGTGATTGTCTGCGCCTCAAGATCCACCTCGATCCGTGCGTTCGAGCCCTTTTCGGCGTCCTTCATCAGCACATCCACCTGCTCTTGCGGCAGCGCGATGGGCAGGATGCCGTTCTTGAAGCAGTTGTTGTAGAAGATGT
>CAZOMZ010000164.1:0-4636 GCA_964581065.1 uncultured Loktanella sp.
GATTTTGGCCGCCAGACGCAGGTGCGATGTGACCATCTTATGCGCCGCTTCGGTGTCCTCATGGTCCACCCAGCGCTTGGCCAGCATGTATTCTTCTTCAGGCTCCAGCATCGGAAACTTGCGGATTTCCTGCATATAGCGGTTCAATCCACCTTCCGGCGACGGGGCTGGCAAATTCTTGTAGTTGCTCACTGTCAGTGCCTCCTCATGTTACAAGGCTTAACATGGATATGGGGGTCCGCAAAACGGGATTCAAGCGCGGAGATACGAAAAACCTGTGACGAATATGGATTCACAATTCCCCAATAGCGAGGCGCATTTCCGTGCGCTCACGCACATGGGATAGAATATTTCAGGCCTCTGCGCCCAGTGCGCGCAGAAGCTGGCGCATGTCGTCCGGCAATTCTGCTGCAAATTCCATGACTTCGCCCGATACGGGATGGGTGAACCCCAGTGTCGCCGCATGCAACGCCTGTCTGTCGAATGTGGCAACGGCTGTCACCGCCGCCTCGCCCACCGCTTTGGGCGACAGTTTGCGCCGTCCGCCGTAGACAGGATCGCCGATCAGCGAATGGCCGCAATGGGCCAGATGCACACGGATCTGATGGGTGCGACCGGTCTCCAACCAACATTCGATGAGGGCGGCCACAGGTGGTGTGCCCAGTGCTTGGATGATCCGCGTACGGGTCACCGCATGGCGCCCGTTGGTGAACGACACCGCCTGCCGCTGGCGATCGGTCTTGTGACGGCCCAACAGTGTCTGGATGCGCAAAATATTCCCCGGCTCGAATGACGTGCCTTTGATCCCTTTCAGGCGGGGGTCGTTCTGGTCGGGGACACCATAACACACCGCCAGATAGCGACGTTCGACCGAATGGGCAGCAAACTGGTCGGCCAGATGGTGATGAGCCCGGTCGGATTTCGCAACGACCAACAGCCCGCTGGTTTCCTTGTCGATGCGGTGCACGATCCCGGGGCGCTTCATGCCTCCCACCCCCGACAGGCTGTCACCGCAGTGATGGATCAGCGCATTGACCAAGGTGCCCGAAGGCGTGCCGGGCGCCGGATGCACCACCATGCCTGCTGGTTTGTTGACGACGATCAGGTCGTCGTCCTCGAACACGACATCAAGGGGAATGTCTTCCGGTCCGATGTGACTTTCCTCGGCCTCGGCCACAGTGATCGCGATCTGTGCCCCTTCATGCACACGAAAGCGCGGATCATCGACAACCACGCCGTCCACCATCACCGCCCCGTCTGCAATCAGCTTGACCAGACGCGACCGGCTGAGGGCGGCCTCCTGCGGCACATCCCGCGCAAGCGCCTTGTCCAGACGCGGCGGCGGGGCTGCGTCGATTTCGAACTCAACGGTCGTGGTGTTTGTCATCGCGCTCATCATTTTGCCAAAAATACTCCCACCGGAGGTTCCGGCATAGGCCAAACGCGCAACGATTGGGGAAGTGGTACCACCTCCTGGTCTCGAACCAGGGACCTCTTGATCCACAATCAAGCGCTCTAACCAACTGAGCTAAGGCGGCACAGGGGCGGATTTAGCCCCAACACAAAATGATTGCAAGCCTTTCAGAACTGAATCCGCCAGGTCTCTTCCACCAGATCACATCCGAAGGAATGCACCGGTTTCGCAGCGACACGATCGAACCCGTTCCGCCTGTAAATTGCCCCCGCAGCACGATGGCTTTCATGGGTCCAGAGCGTCATGGCCGAATAGCCAGACGCTTTGGCAAAATCCAGACAGGTGGTCAGAAGCCGCTGGGCGATCCCGGCCCCGCGTCCCTCGGGCACGACATAGAACAGGCGCAGCTTTGCGGTCTGCCGGTCCAGCCGCACACAGAAAATCGACCCCAACCGCCGGTCGCCATCATGTGCAATCCAGCCTGCTTCACAACGACTGTCATGCGCCGCCAGAAAATCGGCAATGATCTGACCCACAAGCGGGCCGAAAGTATCGTCAAAGCCCTCGGCCTCGGCGTAATGGCGGGCATGCTCGGCGGTCAGCCAAGCGGCATCAGTCGTGGCAAACGGGCGAATGGTACAGTCCATCAGGTCACTCTGCCCTGCCAAGACTTGCCAATCAACCAGCCGCCGCGTTAGGACTGCGCCATCAGCGCAAGAGGGCCGACATGGGCATTAACAACGAACGCGACGTCGAGGCGAACCTGCAAATCGGGCCGACCGACCTTGGCATGGTGCGGATTTTTGTCGAAGCGGATGGTGTCGAGGTCCCGATGGACTTTGACCCTGAAGAGGCCGAAGAAATCGCAGACGAGATCCGCGCCGCCGCAATGGCCGCGCGCGCCGTCAAAAAGCGCTGACAAACCCCGGATCACGCGCCGCCTGTGCGCGGATCGCGGCGTGGCGGGCGAATTTCTGCAACATGACCTTGCGCCGCGCGGGTGGCAGTTTGCTTTCCGATCCCATCCTGATGATTTCGGCGTCATAGGCATCTGCGATAATCAGGCCGCTGTCATCGGGCAGCAGTTCGGTCGGGAAATCGGCATCGACCGCCCAGAAGAACCGGTCACACCACTCCAGATAACCCTGCCATTTCTGATCCGCCGCAAAATCGGCGCGGCTGGATTTACACTCCACCACCCAGATCTCGCCTTTGGGACCAAGCGCCATCACATCAACCCGAAGGCCAGAGGTGGGCACAAGCTCTTCAACCGTGACAAAATCATGCCCCCGCAGGGCACGGCACACGCCACGGGCCAGCAACTGACCCGGCATCAAGGCTGAAACAGAAGCACTCCCGGACATGGGATTACCCTGAACAATAGGTGAACAAAGCGCAAGAAAAAATGCGGACGGGCGAAGTTTCTTGGCCCGGCATAACGGCAAATATTAAGATTAAGGCTAAATGAACACATTGTTAACCACGGAGTAACGCGGTGTTTTATCTATAAATCTCAATCTGTTAATTTTCCAAGATAGACAGCTGTTTATCGAACTGTCGCAGCATTGTGACGCAATTCGGCCAAGCCCTGCGCAGATTCCGCCTCAAAAGCCTTGGAGCGGCCAAGTTTTCGTCGGGATTCGTTTCTACCTTCATCTCATGCAATCGAAGGAACGGTTGAAATGACCATCTTGACCAGTATCAGCTTTTTCGAAGTCTCAATGGCCCTTCTTTTTGTTGGCTGCGCCGAACGCATCCTGATGAGCTACGCGCCCGTCTCGATGATTGGCCGCGATGGCTGGTTGCTGCGTTCCGAAATCGACGAATAAACCTCCCGACAGCCTTGCTCTTGGCACCCTGCGCGCCTACCTGTTGGCCTGACGGGTTCTGCGCTTCTCGTATATCTTGGGTACATGTCCAGTGGCCTTAAGCAAATCCGAGGGAGCTGGCTCTGTTCGGACCCTGGTCCGTTTACCTGGCGCCCACCTGTATATACAGGTCCTCGGGATAAGTTACCTTTACGGTCGCCGTGGTTCCCGTCACTGACAGCCAAGACAGTCGCCTAGTCAGGCTTGCCTGCCTGCCCCATCACGACAATTGCAAACTGCACGCTGCCAAAGACGGTGCCGTTAAAGAACCATAGCAAAAACAGCGCCAGCAGCCCGACGTCCGAGGTGGCAATCAAATGCCCCAGCCCTGCCACATCAAAGAAAAGCAGCATCGCGACAAAAACCGCCGATAGCGCAAAGCCGATGGCGCAATGCGCCAGATAGAGACGCATCAGCTTGGGTTCAGAATTGGGTGTTGCAGGTTGTCGCATAACCAAGAGCCTAGGCCCGGACTGGCAAACGGCAAGTAAACTTACGTGGCGAAGCTCTCAGGCCGTGCTTCGCGGGCCATATGATCCAGCACTGCATTGACGAACTTGGGTTCCTTGCCGTCTGACGAAAACGCCTCGGCAATGGCCACGAATTCGCTGATCACCACCTTGGGTGGCGTGTCCTTCAGGATGACCTCGGCGCCTGCGGCACGGAACAATGCGCGCCACGTGGGATCAATACGTGCAATCGGCCATTTTGCCACCAGTGCGCGGTCGGTCATCTGGTCGATCTTGGCCTGATCGTCAACGGCCTTATCCATCAGCGCGCGGAACAGGTCCACGTCGCCCTCGGCCATCTCGCCTTCTTCATAGACAGCCCCGAAACGATGGTCCTCGAATTCACGGATGACCGCTTCGGCCGTCTGGCCCGAGGCCTCCATCTGGAAAAGCGCCTGCACCGCGTAAAGGCGGGCGGCGGATTTCATCTTGCGTTTCTGGTTGTTCGAAAGGGTCATGCCGTCGTCTTGTCGTCGCTGTCACCGGCCATCAGGATATCGCGGGTGAATCCCACGCCCTTTTCGGCCTTGCCCCACTTACGGGCGAGCGCGATCAGGTGCAAGGCTGCTGCTGCTGCCCCGCCGCCCTTGTTCATCTGCGCCGGATCGGCACGCACGGCGGCCTGTTCATAATTCTCGACCGTCAGAATGCCGTTACCGATGCAAAGCCCCTGAAGGCCCAGAAGCTGGATCGCGCGGCTGCTGTCGTTGCAGACCGTGTCGTAATGGGTGGTTTCGCCACGGATGACACAGCCCAAGGCCACATAGCCGTCAAAGTTGCTCATCCGTTCGGCAATGCCGATCGCGGTCGGGATTTCCAACGCACCGGGCACCTCGACTATCTCC
>CAZOMZ010000165.1:0-4634 GCA_964581065.1 uncultured Loktanella sp.
ACAACATGCCCGGCCCGCTTCTGGACCGGATGGAGATCATTTCGCTGGCCGGCTACACCGAGGACGAAAAGCGCGAGATCGCCAAGCAGCACCTGCTGCCCAAGGTGATGAAGAACCACGGGCTGAAGCCCAAGGAATTCAGCGTCTCTGATGATGCGCTGACCGCGATGGTCCGTGTCTACACGCGCGAGGCCGGCGTGCGGAATCTTGAGCGAGAGCTTGCGAAGGTTGCGCGGAAGGCCGTCACCAAGATCGTGAAGAAGGAATCGGACGTGATCGAAGTCACAGCCGATAACCTTTCGGATTTCCTTGGCGTCGAAAAGCACCGCTTTGGTCTGGCCGAAGAAGAGGATCAGATCGGTGTTGTCACGGGTCTGGCCTGGACATCTGTCGGGGGCGAGCTTTTGAACATCGAGGCCCTTCGCCTGCCGGGCAAGGGACGAATGAAGACGACCGGCAAGTTGGGCGACGTCATGAAGGAATCGATCGATGCGGCCTCATCCTACGTCCGCTCGATCGCGCCGGAAATCGGGGTGAAACCACCGAAGTTCGACACGTTGGACATTCACGTGCACGTGCCGGACGGTGCGACGCCGAAAGATGGTCCATCGGCCGGTCTTGCGATGGTGACGTCGATTGTGTCCGTGCTGACGCAGATCCCCGTCCGCAAGGATATCGCCATGACTGGCGAAGTGTCGTTGCGCGGAAATGCGATGCCCATTGGCGGATTGAAGGAAAAGCTTTTGGCTGCGCTGCGCGGGGGCATCACGACAGTGCTGATCCCGCAGGACAACGCCAAGGACCTTCCCGAAATCCCTGACAACGTCAAAGAGGGGCTGAACATCATTCCGGTCAAGCACGTCTCGGAAGTGCTGGAGCAGGCGTTGGTGCGCAAGCCCGAGCCGATCGAATGGGATGAAGCCGCAGAAGAGGCGGCGGCTGCCGCTCTTAAGGCCGATACCGGACCGGAAGGCGCGCGCGCGCACTGACCGGGAAGACATGATCAAAGGGCGCCCTGCGGGGCGCCTTTTTTATCGCCGCACCGCCACTTGACCTTTGTCCGCAAGTGACGCGGTATGGGGGCAACATCTGATATGGAAAGGCAGCCGAACATGGCCCGCAAATCGACAAAGAAAGCAACCGAAGTCGTGGCCGAAGTGCCAGTGACCCAGCCCGACACCGAGGCGAAAGAGCCGCTGAAGAAACCCGTGCTGCTCGACGATATCGTCGCCCGCACGAACCTGAAGAAACGCGATGTGAAACCTGCTGTCGAAGCCGCGCTGTCTATCCTTGGCGATGTGCTGCGCGAGGGTGGCGAATTGAACCTGCCTCCGCTTGGCAAGGTGCGTGTGGTCAAGAGCAAAGACCTCGAGGGCGGTGCCAGTGTCCTGACTTTGAAACTGCGGATGCCAAAGAACGCGACTGTCGCAGCGCAAGGCGCTGACGACGCGTAGACTGACTTGGCCCATCCTGAGCTTTACATCCTGCGCCACGGCGAAACGGCCTGGAATGCCGAGAACCGCATGCAGGGCGAACTGGATTCGCCCCTGACCGAAAAGGGTCAGCTGGATGCGGCGCGCCAGCACGAGATCCTGCGTGCCCTTGATCTGACCGGATTTGCCTTCTGGTCCAGTCCGCAGGGGCGGGCCTTTCACACCGCAGCGATTGCACTGGCAGGCATTGCCCCGTTGATCCGCACTGATGACCGCCTGCGCGAGATCGGCGTCGGCGACTGGTCGGGCCGCTTGCGCAGCGAACTGCCCACACCGAAAGGGCCCAATCCCTTTATGGCGCAATATGAAATGGCCCCGAACGGCGAAGGCTTTGCACGCGTCAAAACCCGCGTTCGCGCCTTTCTGGACGATCTGAAAGGCCCTGCAGTGATCGTCACACATGGTGTCACGGGTAGCATGATGCGCGGGTTGGTCATTGGTGAAAGGGCGCACCGCGACAGCTCTCCCCATGGCGGGCAGGGGTGCGTATACCATCTCAAGGATGGTGAGCAGGTGCTGCTGGAATAGGGTCTAGCGCGGGTATTCGACGCCTTCGCGGACGAAGCTGTATACGTGCATGCGGTGATGAGCTTGAACCATGCCCTTTTCACGTAGGGCGTTGATACAGGCCGCTTCGCCTTCCTTGCCATAGCGCCCCGGATGCACTTCAAAGATGATAGCTCGAACTCCAGCGAGATCGGCGTGGATCAAGAAGTCGAGTTCAGCACCTTCGATATCCATAATCAGGACATCGGGGGTTCGACTAACTCTGACGTCATCCCAAGCGACTGTCGGGACTTCGATCTTTTCATATCCGCGTGTTGTTTCGCCTAGAATGGCAGAGCCCATGAATGCTCGGTTCACATGGAAGGTAAGTGTGTCCGGCCTTTGCGGATTTGCAATAACGATTGCGTTCTCGACCGAGGCGCGCTTGGCCAGCCCATTGATTTCATACAAGGTGCTGGCGTGGGGAATGAGGCTTGGGTTTCCCTCAAAGCTAAAGAGGGTCAGGTCACGCTTTGTAAAGGCGGTGTAGCCGCCCACAAAACCAATCCCAGTTCCCAATTCAACGACTTTGTCGCCGTCCCGCGTGAGTTTAGCGGCGAGTTTCCGTTCGGGTCTTTCGTAGTTTCCATTGGACAGCATTCGGGCAAGCTTGTGGTTGACGAATGGTGATTTTGGAATCTTCAGCCCCTCGAACTCTGCGGCGACTTGAGCGTCGTTGTTTGCCATTTGTGCGATCATGTTCTCTGCCCGACTACTCCGGTTGGTTTGCATTCATGCCAATCTGATCAGTGATGTCCATCACAAACGGCTGGGAATCGGCATTGTTTGAGCCAAACACAAGCAGGAACACCTGCCAGGCTGACTATCTGACATGTCCGTCAGTTTTGGACCTTTGTCAAAGGAGCGAGGTTTTTGAAATTCCGCCAAACAGCGTCTTGCATCGCCCAAAAACTTCGCCTAAACGGTGCGCTGTCGGGTGATTAGCTCAGTTGGTAGAGCGCTTCGTTTACACCGAAGATGTCGGGAGTTCGAGTCTCTCATCACCCACCACCTCCACTCCCATCTTCTTGTTGCGCATTCACGCACGCTTGCTGCGGATTTTCGGGGAATGTTCATTCTCTCGCACAGTCCTTAAGTTGTTGCCATACAACTGAAGGAGAGCCTGATGAGCTGGAATCCTGCACTAGACCCTGACTGCCCGACCGGTGATGCGGTCGATGCCATTGAGACTGTGATCGTGCCGCGCGCCCGTGATCTCGGCGGGTTTGAGGTCCGTCGCGCTCTGCCGGCGCCGCGTCGCCAAATGGTTGGTCCCTTTATCTTTTTTGACCAGATGGGGCCGGCCGAGTTCCTGACGGGGCAGGGCATTGATGTGCGCCCGCATCCGCATATTGGGCTTGCGACGGTCACTTACCTGCATCGTGGCGCGATCCATCACCGCGACAGCCTTGGCACGGATCAGTGGATTGAACCCGGTGCGGTCAACCTGATGATTGCGGGCCACGGGATTACCCATTCGGAGCGAATGGATGGAGAGGCGTTGAAGAAACCGCAAAGCCTGTTCGGAATCCAGTCGTGGATCGCCCTTCCCAAGGATGCAGAGGACACGGCGGCACAGTTCGTGCATGCGCCCAAGGGCGATCTGCCGCTGCTGGAAGGCGAAGGCAAACAGGTGCGCCTGATCCTGGGCGAGGCCTATGGTGAGCGCGCGGAGGTCGAGACACCGTCCGAGATGTTCTATCTGGATGCTGTGCTCGCGCCACATGCCGCGATGCCCATGCCTGACAACCACGAAGACCGCGGCGCCTATGTGCTTGAAGGTGAAGTGCAAATTGCGGGGCAGGTCTTTGACGCAGGCAAGATGATGGTGTTTCGCCCCGGCGACCGCGTCAGCATGAAAGCGGGACCTGTGGGCGCGCGTGTCATGCTGTTGGGCGGCGCCACGATGGAAGGGAACCGCTACATCTGGTGGAACTTCGTGGCCTCCAGCAAAGAACGGATCGAGGAAGCGAAAGAGGCCTGGCGCAAGGGCGATTGGGAAAACGGGCGCTTCCAATTGCCGCCGGGAGATGATGCCGAGTTTATTCCGCTGCCAGACCGCTAAGTCCGCTTGACGGCTGGTCGTGCCGCACATAGAAGCGCGTCGTCCGGTCCTTGGATCGGACGATGCAGATGCGCGGTTGTAGCTCAGTTGGTTAGAGTACCGGCCTGTCACGCCGGGGGTCGCGGGTTCGAGCCCCGTCAACCGCGCCACTGCCTTTCCCCCGACAGATTGCACCGTACGCGCAACGGCTGATGCCGTGCTTTTGTCGGCTTCATCGGAAAGCGGGTTAATTCCCCAGAAAACAAGCAAATCCGGCCTTCGGCATCACGTCTGCACCGCGTCGGCAATACGTCGGCGGAATCGGACGGGAAAGTATGGTTAAGCCAGCGCGCGCCCGCATTTGCTAAGCAAACCTAAACGCGAATATCGCGGGTCCGAAAAAATCACTTGAGATGAAGTTTTGTCGTTGACGCCCCCCGCCTGCGCGATTATTCCGCACCTCACGCGCGGTTGTAGCTCAGTTGGTTAGAGTACCGGCCTGTCACGCCGGGGGTCGCGGGTTCGAGCCCCGTCAACCGCGCCATTTTCTC
>CAZOMZ010000166.1:0-4631 GCA_964581065.1 uncultured Loktanella sp.
GGCGAGAGCCAGAGCGCAGAGCTTTTGGGCGACAGTGCTGCTTTCCGCGCCCTGAAAGCCCAGTTGGACAAGGTCACAAAGTCGAACGGGCGGGTCATGCTGACCGGACCGGCAGGGTCGGGCAAGGAAATTGCCGCCCGCTATATCCACGCAAATTCCAACCGTGCCTCGGCGCCTTTCGTGACCGTCAATTCGGCCTCGATCGAGCCTGAGCGGATGGAAGAAGTCCTCTTCGGGCGCGAAATGCCCGGTCGCGGGATCGAACCGGGGTTGCTGGAAGAGGCCAACGGCGGTGTCGTCTATTTCGACGAAATCGCCGACATGCCACTTGGAACACAGTCAAAAATCCTGCGGGTGCTTGTGGAACAGCGGTTCCAGCGGGTCGGTGGCTCGGACAAGGTGCAGGTTGATCTGCGCGTCATTTCGAGCACCAACCGCGATCTGGAGGCGGCGATCAAGGCGGGCAAATTCCGCGAAGAGCTGTATCACCGCCTGAACGTCGTGCCGATATCGGTGCCTTCTTTGGAAGAGCGGCGCGAGGACATTCCGATGCTGGCGGAATACTTCATCGCGGCCTTCAACAAGGCGCAGGGTCTGCCTTTGCGCAAACTGGCGGATGATGCGCGTGCGTTGTTGCAAACGATGCTCTGGCCAGGCAATGTCCGGCAGTTGAAGAACGTCGTTGAACGCGTTCTGATCCTTGGCGAAAACACCGGTGACATTTCGGCAAAGGAACTGCCAACCGGTGAGGAAACGGGTGGCGAAGAAGGCCGAGTGGTCTTGTCCGGCGGGCTCGCGACACTGCCTCTGCGCGAGGCCCGTGAATTGTTCGAACGTGAATACCTGCTGACGCAAATCAACAGGTTTGGCGGCAATATCAGCCGGACAGCGGCATTTGTGGGCATGGAGCGCTCGGCTTTGCATCGCAAACTGAAATCTCTGGGCGTTGTGACGACCAGCAAGGCGGGCGGCCGTATCGCTTATGTCGAAGGTGACGAAGAATGAAGGTCATTATTTGCGGCGCAGGGCAGGTGGGCTGGCAGATTGCCCGCTATCTTGCGGGTGAAAACAACGATGTGACCGTTGTCGACAACAATCCCGATCTCGTTCGCAGAGCGACCGATACGCTTGACGTGCAGGGTGTTGCGGGTTTCGCCAGCCACCCAGATGTGCTGGACCGCGCAGGAGCGACGGATGCCGATATGATCATCGCCGCCACCTATTCGGACGAGGTCAATATGGTGACCTGTCAGGTGGCGCATTCGGTGTTCTCGATCCCGCGCAAGATCGCGCGTTTGCGGGCGCAGAACTACCTCGACCCGCGGTATTCGGACCTCTACCGCCGCAATCACCTGCCGATTGATGTTGTCATTTCGCCCGAGAAAGAAGTCGCCGAAGCCGCCTTGCAGCGGCTTGCAGCACCTGCGGCCTTCGACACCGAGAGCTTTCTGGAAGGGCGCGCGCAGCTACTGGGCATCACGATTGATGACGATTGCCCGGTCATCAACACACCGCTGCGCCAGCTGACCGACCTCTTTTCCACCTTGCGTGCCGTCGTGGTGGGTATCCGGCGCGACGGGGTGCTTTTTGCGCCATCGGCGGGCGATCAGATTTTCGCGGGTGATGACTGCTACGTCTTCACGGACACCGAAGACATGACGCGGACGTTGGAAATCTTCGGCAAGACCCACCAGAAACAGGAGCGTATCGTCATTGTGGGTGGCGGCAACGTGGGCCTTGGGGTTGCGCAGGCGCTGGAGGCACGGACTGAACGCGTGCGGGTCAAGATTATCGAAAAGAACCGTGAAGTTGCCGAACGTGCAGCAGACGCATTGGACCGCACAATCGTGCTGAATGGTGACGGGTTGGATTCAGCACTGCTGGAAGAGGCCAACATTACGTCCGCCGATGCGATCCTGGCTGTCACGGACGACGATAAGACAAACTTGCTGACCTCGGTGCGCGCCAAAGAAATGGGCTGCAAGATGGCCATTACCCTGATCAATGATCCAACGCTGGTGCCGATGATGGGCCCGCTGGATATTGACGCCTACATCAACCCGCGGGCGACGACGGTGAGTTCAATCCTCCGTCACATCCGGCACGGGCGCGTGCGTGGTGTCTATTCCATCGGGGATGCCGAGGCCGAAATCATCGAAGCACAGGTCTTGGGAACCTCTCCCATCGCCGGGCAGAAAGTGCGTGAGGTATCCTTCCCCGAAGGCACACTGATCGGGGCGATCATGAAGCAGGGCAAAGTCGTGCGTCCGACAGGTGACACGCGGATCGAGGAAGGCGACCTGATCGCGATCTTCGCCATGTCCGAGGACGTTCCCGAAGTCGAACGGCTTCTACAGGTTTCAATCGATTTCTTCTGATGCAGTGGATCGTCCGCCTGCCATTCTTTGTGGTGCTCATGGGGCTGGGCGCGCTGGCGATGCTGGTTCCCGCGGCGCATGCAGCCGTCATGGAAGACTTCAACACCATGCGGGTGTTCTTCTACGGCTTCATCCTGTTCTCATTGCTGACGCTGACGATTGGTCTGGCAACAGCGGGGTATGAACCCAAAAGCGTTGCGCGCAGTCAGTTGGTGGGACTGCTTGCGGCATTCACGGCCTTGCCCATCATGTTTGCGGTGCCGTTCTACGTTGCAGTCGGTAATACCACGACGCTGGATGCCTGGTTCGAGATGGTCTCAAGTTTTACGACGACCGGTGCCACGGTCTATGACAACGCGGGGCGTCTGACACCGTCTCAACACCTGTGGCGGGGGCTGGTCGGCTGGCTGGGCGGGATGCTGGTCTGGGTGACCGCTGTATCGATCTTTGCCCCGATGAACCTTGGCGGATTTGAAGTGCGCGCAAGTGGCGGTGTCGGGCGCGGCGCCTCCGGGACGTTTGCGCAGATCGGACGCATCGCCGATCCGTCCGAGCGTCTGGTGCGTTTCACGCTGGCCCTTGCCCCGATCTATATCGGGCTGACGGCCATTCTCTGGATCGGTCTCGTGATCGCGGGCGAGTTTCCCTACATTGCCCTGATCCACGCCATGTCGACACTGTCGACCTCGGGCATCACACCGATTGGCGGTCTCTATTTCGCGGCTTCGGGCTTTTGGGGCGAATTGCTGATCTTCGCTTTCTTTGCTTTTGCGCTGAGCCGGCGGACCTACAGCCCCGGCCTGATGGGGGAAGAGCGCGGGCGGCTCTGGCGCGATCCCGAATTCGGCATGGCACTGGTCCTGATCCTGTTGGTGACAGGTGTCCTTTTCGCGCGCCACTTTATCGGTGCCGCAGAAAACACCACGCCAGCCACCATCGGCGATGTCGCCATAGCACTTTGGGGCGCGCTTTTTACGGTGGCCTCGTTTCTGACGACCACGGGGTTCGAATCATACGGCTGGGGCGAGGCGGCCCTTTGGTCGGGCCTCAGCACGCCGGGTCTGCTGTTGATCGGTCTGGCGCTGATCGGTGGTGGTGTCGCAACGACCGCCGGCGGGGTCAAACTGCTGCGCATCTACGCGCTTTACCGGCATGGTGAGCGGGAACAGGACCGGCTGCTGCATCCGTCATCTGTCGGCGGCGGGGGCAAGGATGCGCGGAGGATCAGACGGCAGGGGGCCTATATCTCTTGGGTGTTCTTTATGCTCTTTGCGCTCAGCATCGCGGCCGTCATGCTGCTGCTTTCGCTGACGGGCGTTCAGTTCGAGACCTCGATGGTGCTGGCCGTGTCCGCACTGTCCACAACGGGTCCGTTGGCTTCGGTCGCCGCAGAAACGCCGATTTCCTATTCCGGCATTCCTGATACCGCCAAGGCCGTTCTGGCATTTGCGATGGTACTGGGAAGGCTTGAGACGCTCGCGATCATTGCGCTTTTCAATCCCGAAATCTGGCAACGCTGACGGTTTCAAATATTTTGTAGAATGTGTCTAGAAACTCTTAGTTTCCCGCGACATACTGCCAATCTGGGAGATGTGGGGTGACTGACCCCCAAAAATTAAAAAACGAGGGGACGCCAAATGGCTGCCGATAAAGCGAATTTGCAAGACGCATTTCTGAACCATGTGCGTAAGACAAAGGTTCCAGTGACGATCTTTTTGGTCAACGGCGTCAAGTTGCAGGGCGTGATTACCTGGTTTGACAGCTTCTGCGTGCTTTTGCGCCGCGATGGACAATCACAGCTTGTCTACAAGAGCGCAATTTCGACGATCATGCCGGCCCAGCCGATTTCACTTTACGAAGGTGAAGAGTAAAATTGCTCACCCATGACAAGCCCGTCACGCGGGCTTGGGTTCTCCACCCGGACCTGAAATCTGATCAGCACCGCCGCGCGGCTGGCCCTGCGCTGGAAGAAGCCGTGTCGCTGGCCGCGGCACTCCCCGATCTTGAGGTCGTGGGGGCCGATGTTGTGCGCCTTCCCAAGATCCAGCCGGGAATGCTGTTCGGATCGGGCAAGATCGACGAATTGAAAACCGTCCTGCACGACAACGAAGTCGAGCTGGTTCTCATCGATGGTCCTGTCACGCCTGTCCAGCAGCGCAACCTTGAAAAGAAGTGGGGCGTCAAGCTGCTGGACCGGACGGGGTTGATCCTCGAGATTTTCAGCGACCGTGCGCGCACGTCCGAAGGGGTGCT
>CAZOMZ010000167.1:0-4614 GCA_964581065.1 uncultured Loktanella sp.
AACCAGATCGGGTCGCTGACCGAGACCCTCAAGGCCGTGGACATGGCGCATCGCGCGCGCTTTACCAACGTCATGTCGCACCGTTCGGGCGAGACCGAGGATGCCACGATTGCCGACCTCGCCGTGGCAACCAACTGCGGCCAGATCAAAACCGGTTCGCTGTCGCGCTCCGACCGTCTGGCGAAATACAACCAGCTGATCCGCATCGAGGAACTCTTGGGCGAAACCGCGCAATACGCGGGCCGCAGCATCCTCAAGGCATGATCCCCGAGGGTATGCACGACATCCCCGCCGGCCATACGCCGGCGGTGGTGACCTATCTGGAAATGACCGCCCCTGCCATGACGGGGGCGAAGCCTTTTCCTGAAGGGGTCAGCGCGTCACGCGAGGTGCCTTCGCTTGAGGACTACCGCGCACTCTTCCGCGCTGTGGGTGCACCGTGGCTCTGGTCGTCACGACTGGTCATGGATCAAACCAAACTCGTGGGCATTCTGGCCAGTGACAGCACCGAGGTCTGGGTGATCCGGCAAGGCGACACCCCCATCGGTTTGGTGGAACTGTCCTTCCAAGGCGAGAGCGATTGCGAGCTCGCCTATTTCGGGATCGTCAAAGCGGCAACCGGACAGGGCTTGGGCGGGCCGATGATGGCGCTGGCGCAATCCCGCGCCTTTGCCCGCGATATCAAGCGGTTCTATGTGCACACCTGCAACTGGGATGACCCGCGCGCATTGGCGTTCTATCGCAAGGCCGGCTTCCGGCCTTACAAGATCGCGGTCGAGGTCTTTCCCGATCCAAGATGCCAAGGCATCCACCCCGAAGACACTGCTCCACATGTGCCGTTTTTCAAATGACCGCTGACGAGATCATCGCCCAACTCGACCTGTCCCCGCATCCAGAAGGCGGATACTACCGTCAGACGTGGGTTGCCGAAAACGAAGGGCGTGCCACCGGCACCTGCATCTATTTCCTGCTGAAATCCGGTCAGGCGAGCCATTGGCATGCCGTCGATGCGGTTGAAATCTGGCACTACTACGCGGGCGCCCCTCTCATCCTGTCGCTGGCACCCACGCTGGATGGGCCAGCGGTTGATCACATGCTCGGCCCTGACCTTGAGCAGGGACAATTGCCTCAGATCATCGTCCCAGAAGGCCACTGGCAAATGGCTGCAACGACCGGCGACTGGACATTGGTCGGCTGCACCGTTTCACCGGGCTTCCAGTTTGAGGGCTTCATGCTCGCAGCACCCGAGGTGGATATCCCCCGCTGATCAGGTCGCTTGCGGTGTGCCGAGGTCGGCAAAGGCATCAGCATCGGGCATCTCGCCCTTTTCCAGAATATGCATCATCTGGGCATGCAACTGCGCCTCGCGCGGGCCGAGGATTTCCTGCACGCGGCGGATGTATTCCTTGTTCTCCATCACCGGAATATTCGGGTCGAAGGCATCGGCCAAAGACACCATCGACGCGCGGTCAAGGCGGTTGAACGCATCGACCATAAGCTGTGCGCGATCCTGCGGAACCTGCAGCGCCTCAAGCGCCGACCGCCCCATCCGCAGCGAGCTGTCGTAGTTTTCCCGGATGATATCGCGGCAACCGGCAGCCCAGAGTTCGTAGACATGATGCCGGTCTACGGCGCGCGCGATGATGTGCACATGCGGTGCATTACTATGCACATAATGCACCAGTTCGGTGATCTTTTCGCGGTTGTCGATCGCGATGACGATGACCTTGGCTTTGTGCAGTCCGGCCGCATGCAGCAGGTCCGGACGGGTTGCGTCACCATAATAGAGGCGCGCGCCGAAAACGCGCATGTTTTCAAGATGCTCGGCGTTGTAGTCGATCACGGTCATGCTGTAACCCGCCGCCGAAAGAATGCGCCGGACCAGCCCGCCGATGCGGCCACCGCCTGCAATGATCACCTCGCCCTGTTCGTCGATATCGTCAGCCTCGCCGTCTTGCACTTCTGTGTATCGCGGCACGATCACGCGGTCGTAGAAGATAAACAGAAGCGGTGTCAGCATCATCGAGATCGCAACAACCAGCAGCAACAAATCCGCCAGACCTTGCGGCAGGATGGCGTTGGATACAGAGAATGACAGCAGGACAAAGCCGAACTCGCCGGCCTGTGCAAGGCTGAGCGCCAGAAGCCACCTGTCAGCCCCCCGCAGCCGGAAGATCATTGCCAGGACCAGCAGCACAGCCGCTTTGACAGCAATCAACAGCGCGGTCAGCCCGATGATCAGCAGGAGATTGTCGGCCAGCAGACCAAAATTGATGGCTGCACCAACAGTCATAAAGAACAGTCCCAGCAACAGTCCCTTGAAAGGATCAATGTCGGATTCAAGCTCGTGGCGGTATTCGCTATTGGCCAGCACCACGCCGGCAAGGAAGGTGCCCAAAGCCGGCGACAGGCCCACCAGAGACATCAGCAGCGCGATGCCGATCACAATCATCAGGGCTGTAGCGGTAAAAAGCTCGCGCAGGTTGGCAGCGGCGATGAACCGGAAGATCGGGCGGGTCAGATAGCTCCCTGCCCCGACAACAGCGGCGATTGCCACAATATTGACGATTGCCGTCTGCCAGCCGTTCAGTCCAGCAACAAGGCTCATGCCTGCGCCGTGATCACCCTCGTCACCGTGACTGTCCGCGCCATGCGTGTCTGCACTGCCATGCGCGTCCGCAACGCCATGGGCTGCCTCACCCGCCAGATCAAATAGCTCAGGCATGGCAAGCAGCGGCATCAGGGCCAACATAGGGATTACGGCGATGTCTTGCGCCAGAAGAACGGCAAAGCTGGACTGCCCGCCCCCGCTTTTCATCAGTCCTTTTTCCGTGAGCGTTTGCAGGACGATAGCCGTCGAACTCAATGCCGCAATCAGACCGACCGCCAACGCGATCGACCAGCTGAGCCCGAACAACAGCCCCAGCCCCATGACGGCAAGGGCCGTCAGACCGACCTGACCTCCGCCCAGCCCCAAAAGCCGGACCCGCATCTCCCACAGGCGGCGCGGTTCAAGCTCGAGCCCGACAAGGAACAGCATCATCACCACGCCGAACTCGGCAAAATGCTGGATCGAGATCACATCCACATCCAGCAGCGCCAACACCGGACTGATCACGATACCCGCAATCAGGTAGCCCAGTACCGACCCCAGCCCCAAGCGGCTAGCGATGGGAACAGAGATCACGCCCGCGATCAGAAAGATAAAGGCGAGTAGCAGAAAATCGGTCATGGCAGTCATCCCTTGGCTGTATTGATCATGCACAGGTTCGAAAGCGAAGGAAACGTCTATTCCCAACTGCTTAGTATTGCAGCAACGGCCACTCAACTCGTGCGCGAAATACCCCAAATTCACACAACATTAACCAACTCCAAGAAATCACCATATTCGCATCAAAAAATGCACCCAATTGTCCTGCCATAAGGAGCCCCATGGAACAGTCGTCGTGTTTATGAGTTGAACAGCGTTCCAAGGTCCAAGGCGGTCTTCCACCATCAGTTTTACGCCCGGCATGGCAACCGCCAGCCAAACAGGAGTTGGAACCGACCATGAAAACCACGCGATGCCTTGCCTTGGCCTTTGCTGCCCTGCTTGCCACGACTTCTTTGCCCGCCGCGGCCTATGCTCAGGAAACGACAGTCACCAACGCTCAAGAGCGGATCAACTTCTCGGGCAAGCTGCGGATGCTGTCACAACGCATTCCCGCGGCGGCCTGCCATTTGGCAAAGGACATTGATGCCGAGGGCGCACGCGCCCTGCTGGTCGGCGCAGTTGCCGAGTTCGATCAGATCATCACAGCGCTGGAGTTCGGAAATGATGAAGCGCTCAACATCCTCGCACCCGAGACACGTCGGAAAACACTTGCCCGTATCCATGAACTGCATGCCCGGTGGGACCCCCTGAAACAAGCGGCCGAAGCCCTGATCGCCGGTGAAGGGGATGCCGAGCAAACGGCCTTTATCCTGACGAACAACATGCCCGTTCTGGCGGCGGCACAGTTGCTGGTCGAAGAACTGGTCAAGCAATACGCCAATCCCAACGCGACCACACGCGCCATGCTGTTCCTGATCGATATCTCGGGCCGTCAGCGCATGCTGACCCAGAAGGTTTCAAAAGAGTCCTGCATCATCGGCGGCCCGTTCGCCAACGAGAACACACTGACCGATCTGGAAGGCACCATCGGAATCTTTGAGGCCTCGCTGGACGCGCTGCGCTTTGGCATGCCGATGGTGGGTGTGAACCCTCCGCCCAATGACGCGATCTCCGAGGGTCTCGACGGTGTGCTGGCAGACTGGCAACGGGTCACACCCTATCTGGACGAAATACGGGCGGGCGGCACACTTGATGAAGAAGAGAACGTTATCAAATTTCAGGGCCTGAACACGACAATGGCCAATATGAACCGCGTTGTCGGCATGTATACGGCCGCCGCCAGCCAGTAGCGTAATCGACTGATTTGACATAAAAAAAGAGGGGCCAAGGCCCCTCTGTAAGTCTTGCTGATCAGGCTCACTCTTGATTACCGCTCGGATTTTTTGCCTGCGGCCTGATCCGCACCGGGGGCGAGCGCACCCGCCCCGGAACTGAATGTCTTAGCTACAACCCGAAGTCCC
>CAZOMZ010000168.1:0-4596 GCA_964581065.1 uncultured Loktanella sp.
ATGCGTAGCCAGATCGCTTCGGCCGTGAACCTGATCGTGCAGGCCTCGCGTCTGCAGGATGGTTCGCGCCGGATGGTGTCCATTACCGAGATCACAGGCATGGAAGGCGACGTCATTTCGATGCAAGAGGTGTTCCGCTATCAGCGCGTGGGCCTCACACCTGACAACAAGATTATCGGCCACTTTACGGCCACCGGCGTGCGCAGCCACTTCTCGGAGCGGTTCAAGCTTTGGGGTTACGATCTGCCGCCGTCCATTTTCGAGCCGATGGTTGCGGAGTAAACCCAGATGATCTCAGCCGAACCAGTCATTTATGTTCTGATTTTTGTGGCTGTCCTTGCTTTGGTGCAGGGCGCCTACCTTGTGATCTTCGGCAAATCGATCAGCATGGACGGCAAGGTCAACCGCCGTCTGGAGATGCTCGACAAAGGCGGGAACCGCGAACAGGTCCTCGACCAGCTGCGCAAGGAAATGACGCAGCACGTCAAATCACAAAGCATCCCGATCTATTCGCTGTTGGCTGACAAGGCGCAAAAGGCAAACATTGCCTTCACGCCTGTGCAGATCGTCTTGTTGATGGTTGTCCTTGCGGCTGTCTCTTACATGCTGCTGACCGTCTTTACCGGTGCCGCACTTGCGATCCGTATCCTGATGGCCGTGATCTTTGGCGTCGGCGGTGTCTATGTCTGGATCAGCCGACAGGCGGCAAAGCGCATGGCCCTGATGAGCGAGCAACTGCCGGAAGCGGTTGAACTGATGGTGCGCTCGCTGCGCGTCGGCCATCCTTTCTCGTCGGCGGTCGCGATTGTTGCCAAAGAAGTCCCCGATCCGCTGGGCACCGAGATGGGTATGATCTCGGATGAGGCTGCATATGGCCGTGACATGGGTGAAACGCTTAAGGCGATGGCCGAACGTCTGGACAATCAGGACCTGCGCTTTCTTGCCGTGGCGGTGACGATCCAGCAGACTTCGGGTGGTAACCTTGCCGAAATTCTTGACGGACTTGCAAAGGTGATCCGGGCGCGGTTCCGCCTCTTCCGGCGCGTTGCAGCGATTACGGCAGAAGCAAAGTGGTCGGGCAACCTGCTCTCTGCCTTCCCGTTCATTGCGTTGTTCGGGATCAACATCGTCAAGCCGGACTATTTTGACGAAGTGATGGAGACATCCCTGTTCATTCCGGCCGCGCTTGTTGTGATCGCCTTCCTGATCGTGAACCTGATCGTCATGCGCGCATTGGTCGACATCAAAGTTTAAGGAGCACCACATGGAATTTCTGGAGCAAGCTCAGGCGATGATCGTCGATGCCCTTGGTCCTTACGGGCCATTGCTGGTGGTCGGCTTTCTTGGTGTTTTCCTGATCCTGATCACGCTGCCTGTCCTGCTGCGCAAAGAGGTCGATCCGCTGGATCGCCTCAAGGCCAGCCCGGGCAGCGGACGCGATGACAAGAAAAAAGAAAAGGGCGAGCGGCTGCGCACGCCCTCCGGCAAAGACAAGCTTGAGAAATACGCGAACTTTCTGGAACCGCAGAATGCTGATGAGTACTCGGCGGTCCAGCTCAAGCTGTTGCAGGCAGGCTACCGCAGCAAGAACTCGGTCCGCATCTTCCACTTTATGCAGTTTGCATTGGGTGTGTTCGGTCTGATCCTTGGCGGGATCTACGCCATGATTCAGGCGTCTCAGGTCACGGTGTCGGCGCAGGACCTGACACTGTGGGTGATGGCCCCGGGCGCAATCGGTTATATGCTGCCCCGCTATTGGGTCACGCGCCGTCAGCAAACCCGCCAGCAAGAGATCACCAACGCCTTTCCCGACAGTCTCGACATGATGCTTGTTTGCGTCGAGGCCGGTCAGTCGCTGGATCAGGCCATCATCCGTGTGGCGCGCGAAATGCGCGGCGGTTTTCCCGATCTGGCCGAGGAATATGAAATCGTGAGCCAGGAAACCAAGGCCGGTAAGGACAAGACGTCCGTGCTCAAGGACATGGCGGATCGTTGCGGCGTTCCCGATATCTCGAGCTTTGTGACCGTGCTTGTGCAATCGCAGCAGTTCGGCACCTCGATCGCGGACGCCTTGCGCGTCTACGCCTCAGAGATGCGCGACAAACGCGTGATGCGCGCCGAGGAACAGGCGAACAAGCTGCCGACCAAGATGACCCTCGCCACGATGATGCTGACCGTGCCGCCACTGATGGCGATCCTGATCGGTCCGTCGATCTACGCCATCGCCAAGAACCTCGGGGGTTAAGCCCTCATGCGCATGGCACCACTGGCGGCGGCTTTGGCCGTTCTCGCCGTTTCTGCCTGTGAGGACCGCGGCCTGAACGCGGGTGGTGACGGCGTATTTGCGCCGGGCGTGGCCGGTGAAAGCGACATAGACGGTCTGGTTGTCGGGCACCGCCTGATGCAGGCCGGCGAATACGAACTGGCCCTTCAAGCCTATAACCGCGCTGCCGCCCAGCAAGGGATCAACGTTGACACGCTGTCGGCCATCGGCTCGGCCAATCTTGCCTTGGGCCGTCTTGGGCAGTCAGAACGCTGGTTGCGCCGCGCCGTCGAGGAAGACCCGACATTCCCCCCCGCCTGGAACAATCTGGGTGTCGTTCTGATGGAGCGTGGCAAGGTCGCAGAGGCGAGCGAGGTTTTTCGGCGGGCTTTTGCCGCTGACAACGGAAATTCCGATGAAATTCGCGAGAACTTGCGCTTAGCGCTCGCAAAATTGGAAAATGCGGACAATAATGAGCCGCAAGAAAACTATAATTTCAGTCTGATCCGACGGGGGCCTGGCGATTTCGTGCTCATGTCGGAACCATAGACAAGAGCAGCAAGAGGACGCAGAAAATGCGCCATCCGGTCGTTTTGGCACTTTGTGTGGCACTCGTGGGCCTGTCCGCCTGCGAACAGTCAGGCGAGGAACAGGTTCAGGAAGCCCTCGCAGACATCAACGTTATCGACGAGACAAACCTCAACGACGTCATGCTGACGGTCGGTGACCCCGACGAAGCGGTCCGCTATTTTGCAAATGCCAATGCCAGCCAGCCGGGCCGGATCGATCTGCAGCGCGGACTTGCGCTGTCATTGATCCGCGCAGGGCGCGCGACCGAAGGCATCGCCGCATGGCAGACCGTGGTCGCCAATGAAGAATCCGACAACAACGACCGTGTTGAACTGGCGGGGGCCTTTGTGCGCGCGAACCAGTGGGATGATGCGGCTGCAACGCTGAATACCATTCCGCCCACGTTCGAGACCTTCAATCGCTACCGTCTTGAAGCGATGGTCGCCGACAGCCGCCAGCAGTGGACAAAGGCCGACAGCTTTTATGAAACGGCCGTGGGCCTGACCACCCGCCCTGCCTCGGTCTATAACAACTGGGGCTTCTCAAAACTGACCCGTGGTGAATATGCCGCCGCCGAACGGCTTTTTGTCGATGCGCTGCGTTTTGACAGCACGTTGTTTACCGCCAAGAACAACCTTGTGCTGGCCCGTGGTGCGCAGCGCAACTATGCGCTGCCTGTCGTGCCCATGACGCAGATCGAACGCGCGCAGCTTTTGCACACCATGGCGCTTACCGCGATCAAGCAGAATGACGTCACGATCGGTAAATCGCTGCTGGTGGACGCAATCGACACGCATCCCCAGTTCTTCGAAGAGGCCACCCGCGCTTTGGAGGCGCTGGAAAACAACGTGATCAACTAGCGTGGTGATGGAGCCCCAGACCGCGCTGTGGTTTCTGCCATTTGTCGTGCCCATCGCGATCTACATCTCGTGGAATGACATGCGTTCCATGAAAATCACCAACATGTCGGTGATTGCTTTGGGACTGCCCTTCGTGCTGCTCGGCCCCTTTGCCTTTGGTCTTGAGACCTATTTGTGGCAATGGCTCCATTTTCCGGTCGTTCTGGCCATCTGCCTGATGTTCTGGTTCGCCCGCGCGATGGGAGGCGGCGACGCAAAGATGATCGCGGTCATGGCCCCCTATTTCATGCTGGGTGACCTGACCTTGGTGATGCTGATCTTTGCTGCGGCACTGCTGGGCGCGCTCGCGGTGCACAGCCTGTTCCGCTTTACGGCGCTCAAGAACTTTGCACCGGACTGGAAAAGCTGGCACGCGGGCCGCTATTTTCCAAAAGGCCTCCCATTGAGCATGACGCTTGTTTTCTACCTCGGTTTGGCGGCATTCGGATAAAGTGCCACGGGTTGGCGCGTCTTTGTTCACTATTTCGCCACAAAAGCGGGTAGTATATAAGGCAAATACCGTGCCCTGAGGCGCGGTTTTGGTTTGATTGATTGGATGGCTGGCACGTTATGAATATGCAAACCACAGGTGTAACCGCCCCACCGGCCCCACGCGGCCTCGACGGTATGCTTCTGCCCAAGGCAATGATGCGGGATATCCTGATCAAGACCATGTTCCGCATGAACCTTGATCTGGTCTCGACACTGTCCCGCGCGGTCTGCCTGCCAATCCCTGTGACACAGGAACTCGTGGACCTTGCCCGCAGCCAGTTGCTGCTTGAAGCAACGGGCACGTTGAACGCCAACAGCGGCAACGAAATGGGCTACCAGCTGACCGACGCGGGCCGCGCCCGCGCGCTCGAT
>CAZOMZ010000169.1:0-4571 GCA_964581065.1 uncultured Loktanella sp.
TGGTCATCACATAATCGGCTTCGGCAAAGTTCATCGTGCCGCAATCGAGCGTGCAAATCTCGGGCAGGCATTCGGCCACATGTGCCACACGTTCGGTCGCCCCGACCATGTCTGTCCCTGCAACGGTCGGAAACGGGTTTTCCACGCCGCCAAAGACAATATCGCCTCCCATGCCAGCAGTCAGGTTCAGCACGACGTCAACTTCGGCATCGCGAATGCGGTCGGTCACCTCGCGGTAGAGCGCCAGATCACGGCTGGGTTTGCCGCTTTCAGGGTCGCGGACGTGGCAGTGGACGACGGCCGCACCGGCCTTGGCCGCATCAATCGCACTCTCGGCGATTTGTTCGGGCGACCGCGGCACATGCGGGCTGCGGTCCTGCGTCGAGCCCGATCCGGTCACGGCACAGGTGATAAAAACCTCGCGGTTCATTTGCAGCGGCATGGCAGTCTCCCCTCTTGATATGCGCAGGCACCCTTGCCGAAAAGCTGATCCCTCACAAGACAGATTTCTTGACAGGGGCCGACCTGCTCTGGCATGCCGACGACATGCAGCACTGGCCATTCATCATCGCCGAGTACTTTAGCAGCCCCTCATAACGGCGGCTGGCGCATATTCTTTGACAATCTTCAACCAGCTGCCCGCAAGGGTCTGGTGTCATGTCTTCCCGCGCGGGCAAGATAAGGGACCACCATGAGAGATGACATCACCATAACAAAAGCCACACCGCGCGACCTGACGCGCATCCAGCAGCTGATCAAAGACCTCTCCGCTTTTCACGGCGACAAGGCGCAAGTCACACTGGAACAGTTGCAGACGATCTTCTTCAGTCCCAACGCGCAAGGGACGGCCTTTGTCGCACGCGAGGGTGATCTGATCGTCGGCTATGCGGGCGTTATGGGATGGACGGTCATCCATAGCGGCAAGCCGCGCATGGATATCCAGCACCTCTACATCGCCGAAAACCGGCGCAATCACGGGATTGGCAAAGCGCTGATCATGGCCGCCAAGGACCATGCGCAGGAAATGGGCGCCAAGGGCATCTCCATCGGCACCGATCCCAAGAACACCACGGCCCAGGCCGCCTACCGCGCGATGGGACTGGAAGAGATCACCGACACGGGCCCGCGATTCTGGATACCTCTGGACTGATCCGGCAGGTGCAGGCACCCGCCCTCTAGTAAGGCATCGGATTGGCGCGGTTCACCTGATCAATCTCGGCGACCAGATCATCGGACAGGACAACATCCTTGCCCGCCAGGATCTGCTCAAGCTGCGCGGCTGTCGTCGCACCAAAAATGGCCGAGACAGGGAAAGGCCGCGTGCGCTGCCAGGCCATCGCCATATGCAGCGGGTCCAGCCCGTGTTTCGCCGCCAGATCCAGATAGGCTTGCGTGACCGGCCAGAGCCTGTCGGTCACGCGGCCACCCAGATTGCCGTTGATCGACATGCGGCTGCCCTCGGGCACCTGCCCGTTCTGGTATTTGCCCGTCAGCACACCGCAGGCCAGTGGCGAGAACGACAACAGGGTCACATCCTCGTTCACAGCCATCTCGGCCATATCGGTGTCATAGAGGCGGCAGAGCAGCGAATATTCGTTCTGGACAGAGGCCATCCGCGGCAGCCCCGCACTTTCGGCCTGATCAATCCATTTGGTCATGCCCCAGCAGCTTTCGTTCGACATGCCGATAGCGCGGATCTTGCCCGCCTTCACAGCCTCGCCCAGCGCCTCGAGCACATCCATCATGTGGTCCATGGTCTCGGCGCGGTTCTGGCCCGAGGGGTCATACGTCCAGTTCTGGCGGAACATGTAGGAGCCACGGATCGGCCAGTGCATCTGGTAGAGGTCGATCACATCGGTCTGCAACCGCTTGAGCGACTGATCCACCGTCTGGCGGATAACGTCACCATCATAGCCACGCCCCTCGCGCACCCAGCCTGGGTTGTCGCCCGAGACCTTGGTGGCGACGACAATCTCGTCACGGCGGCCGGTCTTGGCGATCCAGTTGCCGATGATCTCTTCCGAGCGGCCCACGGTTTCGGTCCTGATCGGGTTGACCGGATACATCTCGGCGGTATCGAGAAAGTTGATCCCCGCATCCAACGACATGTCGATCTGACGGTGGGCGTCGTCCTCGGGGGTCTGGTTGCCATAGGTCATTGTGCCAAGGCACCATTCGCTGACCATGATATCCGTGCGGCCAAGGGGGAGTTTTCTCATCGCGTGTCTGCCTTCGTATTCTGATGCCGCGCAGACCCTAATGCGCGGATTGCCGAGGGCAAGGGGCGAAAGACGACGCCCCTTTGTCGAAAACGCTCTAGTTTCTGCCCGCCAACAAGCGCATAGGTCAGACAAATGCGCATGATGATCTCTTTTGCGGCCCTGTTTCTCTCAGTGACGCTGCTTCAACTGTCTTCGGGCGGCGTCGGTCCACTGGACGCGCTGACAGGACTGGACAGCGGGTTCTCGCAATCCGAGGTGGGCTTTTTGGGGTCAGCCCATTTCGTCGGGTTCTTCATTGGCTGCTGGTGGGCACCGCGCCTGATGGGGGATGTCGGCCACAGCCGCGCCTTTGCGGCGTTTACCGCGATGGGCGCCATCGGGCTGGCTGCACATGTGGTCATCATCGATCCGCTGGCCTGGGCCATCTTCCGGATCGCATCGGGCATCTGCGTGGCAGGCTGCTACACGGTGATCGAGGCATGGCTACAGGCGAAGGTCACCAATGAGACGCGCGGTCGTGCCATGGGCAGCTACCGGATCGTCGACATCGGCGCTTCATTTGTGGCGCAATTCATGATCGGCGCGCTGGCAAACCTCGAAACCTATATCGCCTATAATCTGCTGACGATCCTGTGCTGCGCATCCCTCTTGCCGCTGACACTGACAAAACTGCCACAACCCGAGACCCCCAAGACGACCCGCCTGCGTCCGAAACTCGCCTGGCGCTGCTCGCCCATGGCGGTGGCAGCGGTGCTGGTGGCAGCCCTCTCAAGCGCATCATTCCGCATGGTTGGTCCGATCTACGGGCAAGAGGTCGGGCTGACCGCAAACCAGATCGGTTCCTTTCTAGCGGCCTTCGTGGCAGGTGGCGCAATTGCGCAATACCCTGTCGGCTGGCTTGCCGACAAATACGACCGGCGCTGGGTGATGGTCTGGCTTTCGGTTGCCGCCGTCATCTCTTGTGCAGCGACCGTCGCGACATCGGGCATGGGGGCGACGAGCGTCTTTGTTGCGTCTTTCTTCTTCGGTTTGACAACTTTTCCGATTTACTCGGTCGCCACCGCCCACGCGCATGACTTCGCCACATCTGACGAAAGGGTGGAGCTTTCGGCCGCGCTGATGTTCTTTTACGCGGTCGGCGCGATCGCGGCCCCCTTGACGACCTCGTCATTGATCGAGGCTTTCGGCCCCTCCGCGCTCTTCTATTTCATCTCGGTCGGGCACATTTTGTTGATCGTTTTCGCCGGCCTACGGATGCGCGTGCGCACAGCACCCGAAGACCGGACCCGCTATATCTACGCTCCAAGAACAAGTTTTGCGATCGGACGGTTGCTTGGCCGGCACCGCGAACGGACAGACAAGACGACGCAGCGCGACACTGATTGATCCGCGGATTTCTTTCTCCCGGGAAACTCCCGCCGGAGGCATCCGACCGCCCCGCCAATGGCGCGGCAGACATGTTCGGACGTTCTAGAAGTTGAAGACCACTCCGATGCGGGTCGCGGTGATTCCGGCGGCAAAAGCATCATCGACAAAGTCGCGGATGAATTCGCCCCGCACACTGACAGAGTCGGTCAGCGCCCGTTCGGCCCCCAGCATGGCGTGATAGCCGCCATAGTTGCTGTCGCCGAAATAGTATTCGGTAATCCCGCCACCGGCGCGGATCGTGTAATGGCCCCAATCATAGCTGACCCAACCACGCACGCGGGCGGTGTCATAGTCGTTGTCTCCACCGACACGCAAACCGTATTCGGCTTCGGCCCCGACACCGACCAGCCCGGCATCAAACCCCATTCCGGCAATGCCAGACGTCACGACCTGCGTATCGCCATCATGCGGGCGCATGTAGTCGACACCGGCCCCCACATAGAGATCCTGCGCGGCAGCAGCAGTGCCAAGCAAGGTCGCAAGGGCGGCAGGGATCAGTCGGTTCATGTCTCATGTCCTCGCAGAAAGACGTTTCCTCCAACATAGGCGCAAACCGCAAAAATTGCCAGCGGCAAGCAACATCTGGCATCTGCGCCGCGACCCCGCTAGAAGGCCAAGCAAACCTGCAAGGATACGTTCATGGCCCGTCATCTGATCACATCCGCGATTCCCTACATCAACGGGATCAAGCACCTCGGCAACCTTGTCGGCAGCCAGTTGCCCGCCGACCTTTACGCCCGCTACCTGCGCCAGCGCGGGCATGAGGTGCTGTTTCTCTGCGCCACCGACGAACACGGCACACCTGCCGAACTCGCGGCGGCCAAAGCGGGCAAACCGGTCGCCGAATACTGCGCCGAGATGCATGACGTGCAGTCCGCGATCGCCGACGGCTTCCGCCTGTCCTTCGACCACTTCGGCCGT
>CAZOMZ010000170.1:0-4570 GCA_964581065.1 uncultured Loktanella sp.
TGGCGTCAAAGTTATGGTGCCGCCCTTCGTCGGTCAGGACGAAGACATCGTGGTCAACACCGAGACGTTCGAATACGCCGAACGCGCGTAAGCTATTTCAGGCGGGTCAGCGTTGCCTTGCCCGCCTGCATCTCGCCTTCCGCGCGGTCAAAGCGCAAAAAGGCGAGCCCCCGATCCCCTGAAACCGTATGAAGCGTGCCTGCGGCTTTGCCGTTGGCCGAAATCTCGTCGCCGGTCTGCGCCGCGCCGTCGATCAGGACCTGTGCAAGGCCCTTGCGCAGGGTGGTCTTGTGCTTCATCCGCGCCACGATTTCCTGACCGACAAAGCAACCTTTCTTGAAATTGACGCCATTGAGCGCCTCGAATCCGGCTTCGAGGATGTAGGTCTCGTCGGTCAACTCGATCCCGGTCTCGGGGATCAGGTGTGCGACCCGCAGGGCGTCCCAGTCGGTGTCGTCGCTGATGTTTTCTGGTCCGTAGGCCCGCCAACCAAGGGCGGGGTGCCTTGGGTCGGCATATGCGCCCTCTGGCGCGGGGCCTGTCCCGCGTGAGACGACCAGATCGGTCATCGCGATCGTCACATCCGCGCGCAGCCGATACATGGTCAGCTTCTGCCCCAGAACCTGCATATGCGAGGTCGCTACGTCGATCAGGAGGCGGTCATCCTCGACCACCACAAAGAAATCGGCAACGAACTTGCCCTGTGGCGTGAGCAGTGCGGTATAGGTGATCCCCGCAGTTTCGGTCACATCATTGGTGACCAGCCCTTGCAGGAACGTTATGCGGTCAGCGCCCCCGAGGGCGAGCACGGTCCGGTCAGACATTCTGTTCGGCTTCCTCTTGGCTGAATTGCAGGCGGTGCAGATCGGCATAGATCCCGCCCTTCTCCAGCAATGTATGATGGTCGCCCTGATCCACAACCCGTCCCTGATCCATGACGACAATGGAATCCGCGTCACGGATCGTCGACAGCCGGTGCGCGATGACCAGTGTCGTGCGTCCCTTGGACAGCTTCTCAAGTGCTGTCTGCACGATCTTTTCGGATTTGGTGTCAAGCGCGCTGGTCGCCTCGTCCAGCAGCAGGATCGGGGTGTCACGCAGCAAGGCGCGCGCAATGGCAACGCGCTGCCGCTGCCCGCCCGATAGGTTCGAGCCACGCGGCCCCGCAGGGCTGTCGAGACCATTGGGCAGGGCAGGCAGGAAGTCCGAGACATGCGCGGCATCAAGGACAGCCTGAAGCTGTGCGTCAGTCACGTCCTCACGGCCCAGCAGGATATTGTCGCGCAGTGTCTCGTCAAACAGTGCCGCGTCTTGTGTGACGACCGAGAAGAGCCCGCGCAGATCGGTCAGGTCATAATCCGTGATCGGATGATCGCCCACCTGCACCAGTCCGCTTTGCGGCTCGACCAGCCGCGTCAGCACGTTGAAGACGGTGCTTTTGCCCGCGCCGGAGGCACCCACAAGTGCTGTCGTCTTGCCCGCTTCGGCCACAAAGCTCGCCCCGCGCAGCACCGGCAGGTCGCCATATTGCAGCGCCACATCTTCCAGCGCGATGCGCGGCGAGGACTGCGGCACAGGTTTTGCCGTGGCGGGCGACAGGATTGTGGGCTGGAGATTGAAGATATACTGCAGTCGTTCGACGCTGGCTGCGGCCATCTGCCATTGCCCGCTCATCAGTCCAAGGCGGCGCAACGGATCGAAAGCGAGCGACATGGCGGTGAAAAAGGCCATGAACTCACCGTTCGTCTTTTCGCCCGCGATAATCTCGGACCCGCCATAGATCAGCACACCGAGGAACCCGATGCCGGTCATGATGTCGATCAGTGAAGGCACAGTTGCCTGTCCCACCGCTGTGCGCACTTCGGCCCGCACCCCTTGCTGGATCAGCGCGTCGTAGCGGCGCGCCTGATAGCCTTCGAGCGCATTCAGCTTGATCTGGTTCATGCCGTGAAAGACTTCGTCCAGACGGGTCGAGACATTTCCTGCGACTTCGCGGGCATTGCGGGCACGGCGGCGGATATAGGCCTGCACCAGAAGCGACGGCAGCACCAGAAGCGGGATGCCCACAATGGCCAGCAGGGTCCAGCGCCAGTCGATCCAGAGCGCCACCGCAAGCAGGCCGATCAGCGACACCAGATCGCGGGCAATCGCGGTCAGGATGCTGCCCCAGACGCTGTTGATGGCGTTGACGTCGCCCTGCACACGTTCGATCAACTGGCCGGGCGGATGCATCTGGAAAAAGCCGGAATCAAGCGTCATCAGGTGCCGCAGCAGGTGCTTGCGCATTGCGGCGGCGGTGTATTGCTGGATCGTGGCCATCAGAATCCGCTGCCCCGCAGACGTCGCGGCCCTGACAAAAAAGATCGTCATCACCGCGAAGCCCACAAAAAAGAGCGCGCCGCGGTCTCCGGCGGTAAAGACGTCGTCAAACATCGGCTGCACAAGGCGGCTGATCAGTGCCAGCATCGAGCCTTCGATCATCATCAGCACGACAGCACCCGCCAAAAGCGCTTTGTGGTGGCGCAGATAGTCGCGCCAGAGCCAGACGAAAAGTCTGGTCGCGGATTGCTGCTTTGCGGAAGTGGTGTCGTGCTTTGGCGGCGCCATGAGAAGCCTTTGCGAAACGGTCGCTTCGGGTCTACTGCCATTTGGGTGCAAAGGGCAAGCGAGGCGCAGTTGACCTTGCCACGCGCCGGGCTAGTGTTCGCGCGTCGGCAATACAAAGGCGAAGTCATGTCTCTTTCTCACGGTCGTCCCTATCTGGCGATCCCCGGCCCATCCGTCATACCGGATCGTGTGTTGCAGGCGATGCATCGTCCGTCACCGAATATCTATGAAGGCGAGTTGCACGAACTGACCCATAGCCTGATCCCGGACCTCAAGAAGGTTGCGAAAACGACCGGCGATGTGGCGATCTATATTGGCAATGGTCATGCGGCATGGGAGGCCTCATTGGCCAATGTGCTGTCGCGCGGAGACAAGGTGCTGGTCCTTGCCACGGGCACCTTCTGCATCGGCTGGGGCGAAATGGCCGCCGCGATGGGCGTCACGGTCGAGACACTCGATTTCGGTCAGCGTGCGCCGGTCGATCTGGACCGCTTTGCCGACGCGCTTGCCGCCGACAAGGATCACCAGATCAAGGCGGTGCTGGCGGTGCATGTCGATACTTCGACAAGCGTGAAGAACGATATCGCCGGTATGCGCCGTGTGCTGGATGAGGCGGGCCACCCCGCGCTCTTGATGGCCGACTGCATCGCCTCGCTGGGGTGCGACCGCTTCGAGATGGATGCCTGGGGCGTCGATGTCATGGTCTCGGGCTGCCAGAAGGGGTTGATGACACCGGCGGGCATGAGCTTTGTCTGGTTCAATGCCAAGGCCCGCGCGGCCCGTGGCGACTGTGTGACCTCCTACTGGGATTGGGCACCGCGCGTCGATCCCGAACTTTACTTCCGCTATTTCAACGGGACTGCCCCGACCCATCACCTCTACGGGCTGCGGACGGCACTGGACATCATCGCCGACGAAGGGCTGGAGAACGTCTGGATGCGCCACCAGAAGCTGGCCGAGGTCATCTGGGCGGCTTTCGACGCATGGTCCGCCGAAGGGCCGATCCAGTTGAATGTCGCGGACCCGGCCCATCGCTCGCATGCTGTCACGTCAATCGGGATCGGCTCGCCCAATGGTGATGCGCTGCGCCGGTGGTGTGAAGAGAAATGCGGGCTGACGCTGGGGATCGGTCTGGGGCGCGAGCCAGCGGATGCATTCTTTCGCATTGGCCATATGGGCCATGTGAGCGGCCATATGGTGATGGCTGTGCTGGGCACGATTGATGCGGGGCTCAAGGCGCTGGGCATTCCGCACGGCAAGGGCGCGCTTGAGGCGGCCTCAGCCGCGCTGGCCGCGCGGGCCTAGTTGCGGTTGATCCGCCTGCCGATCCATTTGAAGAATTCGTTGAGGCTATAGGCGGTGATCGCCAGCCAGATGTATCCGAGCGCTGCTGCGATCACCCAGAAGGACATGAAAAGGAAGACCCAAAGCGTCGCCAGAAAGGCGTTGGTGTAGTCTTCGACAGCTTCCACTGGGCGGCGGTATGACATCCGGGTAATCCTTTCTCCGCGAAATCCTACCGGCTGTTTTGCAAAAATCACCCTAATTTTTCGTGTGCTGCCGCGAGTGCGGCGGGCAGTGCCGCGCCAAAGGCGGAAACCTGCGCATCGGGGCCGCAGCTGACGCGGATGCAGCGGTCTTGCGGGGCGACGAAGGGCATCCGCACGAAGATGCCGTTGGCGACAAGGTGGGAGAGAACCGCGCGGGCAAAGTCGCCGTCACGGCCGCAGTCGATGGTGACAAAGTTCGTGGCCGAGGGCAGGGGTGTCAGGCCATTGGCGCGGGCAATCTCCCCGATCTGCGCACGTGAGGTCGCGACCAGATCGCGGATATGGGGCAGCCAGCCGCTGTCGGCGAGGGAGGCCAAGGCCCCTTCCTGCCCGATCCGCGACATGCCGAAGTGGTTGCGCACCTTGTTGAAGCCGGAAATCACCTCCGGCGCGCCGATAGCGTAGCCCACGCG